>CAJWTS010000032.1 GCA_913047795.1 uncultured Verrucomicrobiota bacterium
GCATGATCGACCTGATCAACAAGACGCGATCAGACCATATCATCACGATTGAAGACCCAATCGAGTTCGTGCACGTGGACCAGAAGTGCCTGATCACGCAGCGGGAAGTGCATGCGCACACCGAGAGTTTTTCCAAAGCGCTGCGGGCCGCCCTGCGCCAGGACCCCGACATCGTGATGGTAGGCGAAATGCGTGACCTCGAGACCATGGAGACGGCGATAGAGACGGCGGAAACCGGCCACCTCGTCTTCGGAACCCTGCATACGAACACGGCGGCGAGCACGATCGACCGCATCATCGACTCGTTTCCCGGTGGCCGTCAGAACCAGATACGCTCCATGCTCGCGAACTCGCTCAAGGCCTCCGTCTCGCAGACGCTTTGCAAACGCAAACAAGGCGGCCGCGTCGCCGCGATGGAGGTCATGATCGTCGACCACGGCATCTCCTCGTTGATCCGCGAGGGCAAGATCCATCAAGTCCCATCCGCGATGCAAGTGGGCGGCAGCAAGGGCATGTCGGTCATGTCCGACTCACTCGCCGCGCTCGTGCAGCAGGACATCGTGGATCCCGACGAGGCCTATCTCAAGGCCGTGGACAAGGAGGGGTTCGTCGAGAAATTAAGAAAACTCGATCTGCCTCTCCCTGAAGCGATCATGGGGCCCGAGGACGACGTGTCGGCCGAGGCCGCTGCCGTGAAAAAGAAGAAAGGTATGTTTAGAAAGTAGAGGCGCAGGGGCTCGAACCCTGGACCCGCGGATTAAGAGTCCGCTGCTCTGCCAACTGAGCTACGCCTCCACCGCTCAGGGTCGAAGAAGGGCAATCTCCTTGCAAGGAAAAAATGTGGTGCTGCCCGAGAGCCATCAATACGCCCGGAGCGCGAACGTCGAGCGACGGCTCTACCCCTCGGTGCATTCCTAGGCCAATTTAGCCGTGGCGCACATGCCGACAGGCCGATACAGGGTGATTGACAGTCGGGTCGTGAAAGGGCCCGAGTAAGCGAGAGAAGGGATTCGAACCCTCGACAACCACGTTGGCAACGTGGAGCTCTACCACTGAGCTACTCTCGCGTCAGGGAAGATGCACTATAGTCGCCTGCCCCCTGTTTGCAACGCATAATTGCCTGAACCGCTCAGTCGCCACCGCTGTCGACACGCCGGCGAAGCGTTTTTTTCTCAGAATGCTTATGCTTGTCGTCCAGCATCTTCTGTTTGGCGCGGCGGCTGCGGCGGCGTTTCTGTCGCCGGATCTTCTCCGCGGCCTGGCGCCGCGCGGTCTTCTCGCCCAGAATTTTCTCGGCCAAACGCTCGCAAAGCTCCCGGCGCGCGTGATAGCGGTTCACGGCTCGCGAGCGGGACCCCTGATTCTTGAGCTCGATCCCGCTGGGCCCGTGCTTCAGGTAGACGCATGATGCGGTCTTGTTAATCTTCTGCCCGCCCGGCCCGGACCCTGTCACGAATTTTTCAACCAAATCGTCGTCGCCAATACCCAGCTCCGCCATGCGGCCCTCGAGGGCTTTCCACTTCTCGTTACTGATGTATGGATCGGCCATAATCGTCACTCGCGTGGGCCTTCACAGGCGTCCGAATTCCGGTTTCCAGCCGACATGCGGCGTCCCCCGGCGGCCACGCTCAAAGTTTCCCGATTTTTAACCCCTTTTGGGGTTGTGCTAAAGTTCCAAACGCTATACTAATTACCGCTTTATTTCCCGCTGATTGGTGCCGCGAGTCTACACGCACGGTGCCGCACAGGCGGGTGAACATCCGACAAAGAAAAGACGACAATCATGGCCGAAAACCTGCAACATCTACTGGAACGTATTCAGAAAGACGGCATCGAAAAGGCGCAGGCTGAAGCCGAGGCGATCCTGTCAAGCGCACGACGCGAGGCCGACAGCATCTTACGCGAAGCCGAAGCCAAGCGCGACGATATCATTGCGAAAGCAGAATCCGGTGCTGAGGAATTCGCGGAACGCGGAAAAAAAGCTTTGCAACAAGCCGCACGCGACATCGTGCTCTCCGTGGGCGACGCGATTGGAGCCACGCTGCAGGGCATCGTTGACCGTGAAATCTCAGACACGATGAATCCCGACGTGCTGAAAAAACTCATTGCGAACGTCGTTCAGGCTTACTGTAGCGGCGACACCAGCGTCGACATCAGCGTCAGCGAAGAGGACGAGAAGGCGATCGTAGAATACTTCATGAAGGAAATGAAGGACGCCATTCACCAGGGCTGTACGATTCGTGGTGACGGACGAATCTCCGCCGGCTTTCAGGCTTCGATGGCAGACGGCCACGTCTCGCATGATTTCACCGATGAAGCTGTTGCCGAAGCCATGGCGCGGCTCGTGCGCCCCCACCTGGCCGATGTGGTGCGCCAAGCGATCGCGGACACACAGAAAGGCTGACGACCCGGCATGGGCTACTACTTCCTTGCCGGCAGTTTACCGATGCTCGGATTTGACGAGCCGGTAAAAATCACAACCACCGACTTTCTCTCCGCCTGCGAATCGCATCTGGCCACCGCAGAATACGCGACGCTTGTCGGCGCCCTTGACGCGGCACCCGCTCAGCATGGCTTTGTCCGCGCATGGCGTGACCGCGACTGCCAGATTCGCAACACGCTCGCCGCCGCCCGGTCGCAGCACCGTGGAACCGACGCCCAGCCCTACCTGCGCACGCATGTGGGGTTCGACGTCGCTACGCATAACGCCGTCCAGGAGGCGATCGGCCGTCCGCATCCACTCGAGCGCGAACGCGGCATCGATCAACTGCGGTGGGCCACGCTCGATGAACTCGCCGGGCCGGACATGTTTTCGCTGGAATACCTGATCGCGTACGGTCTCAAGCTCCAAATCCTCGAACGCTGGGCGACGATGGATGATGAAGCCGGCAACGAGCAGGTTGAGCAGATCGTCGGATCCGAACTGGAAAAACTTTCATTCGCGTAATATCAGAAGTCCCGCCGGCCGGATCGGCCGCGGCATGGAGAAGACATAAATGAGTAAGTCAAATGGAACAATCGTCGGCGTCAACGGGAACATGTTGACGGTCCAATTTTCGGACGCCATAAGCCAGAACGAAGTCGGCTACGCCGTTCTCGACGACCGCCGACTGATGTCGGAAGTCGTTCGCATCAAGGGTCAATTCGCGGACATGCAGGTCTTCGAGGACACGGCCGGCCTGCGCATCGGCGGACCCGTCGAATTTACCGGCGACCTTCTTTCGGTCGAGCTCGGCCCCGGTCTGTTGACGCAGATTTTTGACGGTCTGCAGAACCCGCTGCCGCGACTGGCGGAAGAATGCGGATTCTTTCTGCAACGGGGCATGTACATGGATGCCCTGCCCCGTGACACCAAGTGGGCCTTCACACCCGTTGCCGAAGTGGGCGCAACACTGACGGCCGGGGAGACACTGGGAACGGTCCCCGAGGGAATCTACGAACACCGGATCATGGTTCCGTTTGCCTTGCCGGGCGTTCTCACGGTCGAAGAGATCACGGTCGCGGGCGAGTTCACGGTCACGGAGACCGTCGCCAAATTGAAGGATGATCGCGGCGAGATCCACGAAGTCGCCATGATGCAGCGCTGGCCGGTCAAGATCCCGATCACCGCCTACTCCGATCGTTTGCGCCCGGACGAACCGCTGGTGACCAAGATCCGCCTGGTTGACACGTTCTTTCCCGTGGCGCGTGGAGGCACGTACTGCATTCCGGGCCCATTCGGCGCCGGGAAAACGGTCCTGCAACAGATCACGAGCCGGCACGCCGAAGTGGACATCGTTGTCATCGCCGCCTGTGGCGAGCGCGCCGGCGAGGTGGTTGAGACGCTGCGCGAGTTTCCGGAAATCATCGACCCCAAGACCGGCAAGAGCCTGATGGAACGCACGGTGATCATCTGCAATACGAGTTCGATGCCCGTCGCCGCGCGCGAAGCGTCGGTCTACACCGCCGTGACGCTCGCCGAGTACTACCGGCAGATGGGCCTCGATGTGCTGCTCCTGGCCGATTCAACCTCGCGCTGGGCGCAGGCGCTGCGCGAAGCCTCCGGTCGCCTGGAGGAGATTCCGGGTGAAGAAGCCTTTCCCGCCTATCTCGAGTCCGTCATCGCCAGCTTCTATGAGCGTGGCGGCGTCGTGACCCTCAAGGACGGATCACGCGGCTCGGTCACGATCGGCGGGAGCGTGAGCCCCGCAGGCGGCAATTTTGATGAACCGGTCACGCAAGCAACACTGAAAGTGGTCGGCGCGTTCCATGGGTTGTCACGGGCCCGATCCGACGCACGGCGCTACCCGGCCATCGACCCGCTCGACAGCTGGAGCAAATATCCATCCGTGGTCGACGACGACCTGGTCGAGAACGCGCGACAGATCTTGCGCAACGGCAGCGAGATCGACCAGATGATGAAGGTTGTCGGCGAAGAAGGAACCACCATTGATGACTTTCTGGTTTATCTCAAGTCCGAGTATATCGACTCGGTTTTTCTGCAACAGGACGCGTTCGACGCCGTTGATGAGGCGACATCCGCCGATCGTCAGAAGCACGTCTTCCAGGCAATCGCCGACTTGCTGAACCGCCCCATGCAGTTCGAAAACAAGGACGCCGCCCGGCGGTTCTTTCATCAGTTGACCCAAACGACCAAAGACTGGAATCGCGTACGTATGGACGCACCGGAGTTCGCCGATCTTCAGAAGCAATTAGAAAACCAGGTAGCAGAGGTATCGAACCATGCGTAAGGTCTATCAAGAAGTAGAGAACATTGCCGGTAACGTGATCAACATTCGTGCCCGCGATGTCGCCTATAAGGAACTCGCCGTTGTCGAATCGTCCATGGGCACCTCGCTGGCGCAGGTGATTCGACTTCAGCACGACGAAGTATCGCTGCAGGTGTTCGCCGGCGCGCGCGGCATTGCCACGGACGCGCGCGTGCGTTTCCTGGGGCATTCCATGCGCACGGCATTCTCGGACAACCTGATGGGCCGTATTTTCAATGGTGGCGGGTTGCCACGTGACAATGGACCGGCCCTTACGGACAACCTGATCGAGATTGGCGGCCCGTCGGTGAATCCTTCAAAGCGCATTATTCCGACGAACATGGTGCGCACGGGTATCCCCATGATCGACGTGTTCAATACGCTGGTCGAATCCCAGAAGCTTCCAATTTTCTCCGTGGCGGGTGAGCCATATAACGAACTGCTGGCGCGCATTGCGCTGCAGGCCGAAGCGGACGTTATCATCCTGGGCGGCATGGGGCTCAAGCACGATGACTATCTCTTCTTCCGTGACACGCTCGAAGAAAGTGGCGCCCTTTCGCGAACCGTCATGTTCGTGCACACGGCGTCGGACCCAATCGTTGAATGCCTGCTGGTTCCCGACAGCGCTCTGGCCGTGGCCGAGCAATTCGCACTCGAAGGCAAGCGCGTGCTGGTGCTCTTGACGGACATGACCAATTTCGCCGACGCGATGAAAGAGATCGCGATCACGATGGAACAGATCCCGTCGAATCGCGGCTACCCGGGCGACCTCTACAGTCAGCTCGCATCGCGTTACGAAAAGGCGGTCGACTTCGATGGCGCAGGCTCGATCACGATCCTGGCGGCGACGACGATGCCCGGCGACGACGTGACCCACCCGGTCCCGGACAACACGGGGTATATCACCGAGGGTCAGTTCTACCTGCGTAACGGGCGGATCGAGCCCTTCGGGTCGCTCAGCCGCCTGAAGCAGATGGTCAACGGCGATACGCGTGACGACCACCGAGCCATCATGAACTCGATGTTGCAGCTCTACGCGGATTACAAGTCCACGCTCGAGAAGCAGTCAATGGGCTTCCGCATGAGCGAATGGGACGGCAAACTGCTCGAATACGGGGCGAAATTCGAGAAGGGCATGATGGACCTTTCGGTGAACATTTCCCTGGAGGAAGCCCTCGACTACGGCTGGCAGATCCTGTCCGAATGCTTCGAGCCGATGGAGACCGGCATCCAGTCCAAGCTGATCGACCAGTTCTGGCCCAAGGACAACGCCGGTGCGGCGGAAGAGAAGCCCGAACTCGTAGAAGCCTGACCCTGGATTGACCCCCTGCTATGGCGAAGATCAAACACACGAAGAACGAGCTCAAGGCGCAGCGCGAATCGCTCAAGCGTTTCGCGCGCTATCTGCCCATGCTCATTCTCAAGAAGCAGCTACTGCAGGCTGAGATCCAGGCCATTGAGGCGCGCGTCGAGGAGAAGGTGGAAGAAGAGCGCAAACTGCGCGAGGATCTCGATCGCTGGGTCAGACTGTTCTCCGAATCCAGCGGCGTCGAGGACATGACCACGGTCCTGGAGATCAAGATCTCCGAAGGCAATATCGCCGGCGTCGCGCTTCCGCTTTACGAAGATGTCATCTTTCAAAGACGCGCGATTGATTTGTTTGAAACACCCGCGTGGACGGATGCCGGCGTCGATATGATCGAGCGCATGATACGGGTCCGCATCGCGGTCGAGATCTACCGCGAACAGCTCCGCCGTGTCGGTGAGGAACTCCGCACGACGACGCAACGCGTCAACCTCTTCGAGAAGGTCAAGATCCCCGAGTGCAAAGAACACATCCGCGTTATTCGCATTTTCCTGGGTGACGAGCAGACCGCTGCCGTCGCACGCGGCAAGATTGCGAAATCGCGACTGGATACGTCCGCAACAGCTAACGCCGCCTGAGCGAGTAGACCATGATCGTAAAAATGAACAAGATCACGTTGCTCTGCATGGAGCAGGATCGCGGATCCAGCCTCGAGGCCTTGCGCGAACTCGGCGTGTTGCATATCCGTCCCATCGTCGCACCGGCCGGAGCCGAACTGGACGAAGCGCGTGAACAGCTCGCCGGTGTACAGCACGTCGCCGACGTGCTGGCTGCAGCGGATGCACCTGCGGGCGACGCGGTAAACATTTCCGAACAGGATCTCGAGACCATTAGCGCCCTGATCGTCGAACGCCAGGAAGTCGAAGACGCCCGCTCTGCGACTGAGCAGGAGATGCGACGCATTGCTCCGTTCGGCGAATTTGAACCCGGGCTGATCGAATCGCTTGCTAACGCCGGTGTGCGGGTCAAGCTCTACCGAATGAACATCAAACAGGATCTTGAGATTCCCGACGGGATCGCCTGTGTGGAGATCGGCGCAGACGAGACCGACCGCTATCTTGCCCTTATCGGGGATGGCGACGTGTCCTGCGACGGACAGGAAATGCCGCCGCCGGAACAATCGTTTGCGAATATGACGGCCGCCCGCGCGCGCCAGAACGATCGCCTGAGCGCGATCGCAATCGAACTCGCAACATACAGTCGCGGCATGCAGGCCATCACGGGGCACGTCGGCAGCATGGATGATAAGGTGCGCTTCATCGAGGCGCGTGAGGGCATGGGCGCTGCGGAGTCAATCGCCTATCTCGAAGGGTTCTGCCCGGTTGAGCGGACGAACGACATCGAAACCGCTGCTGCAACACACGGATGGGGCCTCGTCGTCGCGGAACCGGCCGCCGATGACAGTCCGCCCAGCCTGCTCAAGAATCCCAAATGGGTGCGTCCGATCAAGGCCGTGCTCGACGTGATCAAGATTCTACCGGGTTACAAAGAGCAGGATATCAGCATGATCTTCCTGATGTTCTTCAGTCTCTTCTTCGCCATGTTGATCGGCGACGCCGGATACGGCCTGCTGGTGCTGGCGGGAACCCTCTTCGCGCGGGCAAAGATGAAGCGGGCCCCGGCCTACCCCTTCACGATGCTTACGATTCTCAGTATCGGAACCGTGATCTGGGGAACCCTGACCGGCAACTACTTCGGCATTCCAATGGAGCACGCGCCCCTGCGTGGCCTGCAGATCGGCTGGCTGAGCGAACAGAAGAACGTGATGGGGCTCTGTTTCCTGATCGGAGCGATCCACATGACCATCGCGCACACCTGGCGGTTCATGGTTTTCCAGCCCGGCAAGCGCTGCCTCGAACAGCTCGGCTGGATTGGCGTGGTCTGGTCCATGTTCTTCATCGCCCGCAAGTTAGTGACCGAGGTGCCCTGGCCCACCATCACGATGGGCCTACTGGGTGTGAGTATTGCGCTGATCGTGCTTTTCAAGGAGAAGGACCCTGACATGAAGATTGAGGCCATCAACCTGGCCATGCTTCCGCTCGATCTCGTCGGATCACTGGTCGACGTCATTTCGTATATTCGCCTCTTCGCGGTCGGCATGGCTTCGTTAGCCGTGGCCCAAAGCTTCAACGAGATGGCAATGAACTTCGGTTTCGGCAATGTCATGACCGGCCTGATCACGGCGCTGATCCTGATCCTTGGCCACACGCTGAATATCATTCTCTGTGGATTAGCGGTCCTTGTGCACGGTGTCCGACTCAACACCCTGGAATTTTCGATGCACATGGGCCTGGAGTGGTCGGGGGTGCGGTATACGCCCTTTGCGCGAACAAATGAACAAGCAACCTAGTAGTAGAAGCAGAACAGGAGAAATAAAGAAATGACACCAGAGGAAATCACCTCACTTGGAAAAATGGGCGCTGTCTTCGCGATCAGCATTGCCGCCGTCGGTTCAGCATTGGGCACGGGCGCGGCCGGCGCGGCTGCGATCGGAGCCTGGAAGAAATGTTACGCCCAGGGAAAGGCCGCGCCTTTTATCCTGATTGCGTTCGTCGGGTTCCCGCTATCCCAGACGATCTACGGCATGATCCTGATGTTCGCGATGAACGGTAAAGCCACCGCAGATCCGCCCACGGCCTACCAGGCACTGGTCGGAGGCGGCTTGATCGCCGGTCTCGCCATGGGCATGTCGGCCTGGATGCAGGGACGCGCTGCGGCCGGTGCCGCCGATGCGCTCGCCGAAACCGGCGAAGGCATGACGAACTACATCGCGACACTCGGAATCGTTGAGACCGTCGCCATTTTCGTCATGGTCTTCAGCCTGATCGTACTCTGACGCAAACCCCTTTCTCCTTTGGAAAAGCGCGTTGCCAGTCGGCAACGCGCTTTTCTTTTTGACACG
This sequence comes from uncultured Verrucomicrobiota bacterium, assembly GCA_913047795.1. GTDB lineage: Bacteria > Verrucomicrobiota > Kiritimatiellia > CAJWTS01 > CAJWTS01 > CAJWTS01. The sequence goes on from CAJWTS010000032.1 coordinate 9,017, forward strand.
ACCGGTCGATCACTGATTACTGCCGGTGCGGGACCATGCGATACGCCATCACATCCGACGTTCATGCCAATCTACAGGCGTGGAACGCCGTGTTGCTGGATATCCGTAGCTCGAATGTGGATCGTGTCATCTGCCTCGGCGACATCGTCGGCTACGGTCCTAATCCGCGCGAAGTCCTGGAGTCGGTCCATTCTTCGGTGGATCATATCGTCATGGGCAACCACGATGCCGCGCTCTGCGGGGTGATGGACGAGTCGCTGTTCAATGACAATGCGCGCGCCGTTCTGGACTGGTCGCGCGATGAGCTGAACCAGGAAGCCATCACATTCCTGAGCAATCTCCCGCTCGTACTGGTCGGCGACGGTTTTCGCTGTACGCACGCGGAATTCTCCAACCCTTCCCATTTCGATTACATACTCGAAGCCGAGGACGCCCTGCCCTCCTGGTCCACGACAAGCGAGAAAATGCTCTTCGTCGGCCACACCCACTTGCCGGGCATTTACGTAATGGGCGACAGCGGAACACCGCACATCGTTCAACCACAGGACTTCGGGATGGAGACGGACAAGCGCTACCTGATCAACGTTGGTTCTGTAGGCCAACCGCGTGACGGCGATCTGCGCGCGTCGTACTGTATCTTCGACGACGCAACAGGAGCTGTCTACTGGCGACGGATTCCATTTGACGTCGACGCCTTCCAGGCGGCGATCGAGCAGCGCGGACTGCCGGCCGCGTCCGCCGCCTTCACCCGGCATGATCCGCGCGACGGCATGGCACCGCTACGCGACATGGTGGACTTCAAGCCGGCTCAAAATGAGGCCCAGGCGGCATCCACAGTCGTGGTGGAGCAGAATCTTGCCGATCTGCACCGCAAGGTTCGTCGCTGGAAATCGCTGTTTGTGGTCCTCAGTATCTGTCTCGCGCTGATTCTGGCAGCGGGCGGCTTCATCGCATGGCGTCTCGGAACGCGCGGCCTGGTGATTGAAAGCCGTCGTACGAACGCGATCAATGCGACGACCTTTGTCGCCGGCAGCAACGTGCTCGATCTACCCACCGAGGCGTCCGAATCCAATGCGGCCCTGGACAATTGGACCATCGAACTCGGCAACCGGCGCAAGCAAACCGCTCGGGCCGCGGAGATCGACAACGAGAGCATGGGCTTTATCCTCGAGTCGGATGCGCCGGACGCGGAACTGCGTCTCTCCTCCGGCCCCATCCATGTGACGCCGGGCAGGCGTTTCCAGGTCGAGCTGTGGTCGCGCACCACGGACGGCTACTCGGGATCGCTGGCGGTGGAGGTCACGATCGATCGCGCCGAAGCCGGCAAACCCGCCCAGGTCTCGAAGCAGGTCGTCAAGGAACCCAATGAACGGCGCCATGGCGGATGGCTTGCCGCGCGGGAGTCCTTCCGCGTGCCGGCCGGCGCCCGGATGCTGCGCGTGCACATCAACGGCACATTTTCCGGCCGCATCGAGATCAGGAACGTAGCCCTTTCGCGACGTTGAACCGCGCAGACTTGCTCACCCCCGGCTGGTTAGCTACATTCCCCGATTCACGCCGAATCAACCATGCCTGAAAGACCATACCGTGTGCCTTGATTCTGGGCGCCTGGAATAACCGTGCGCGTACTGGATGGCCCGCACGCGGTGAAAAAGGTCCACGTTCATGAGCCAAGCGGGGATTTCATGCTGGAGCATGTAGGCATCCTCAAAATTATTCTGGAGCCCACATGAGATTACATCACGCGACACGGCTGGCAGCATACCTGCATCTGCTACTCTGTTTGATTGCCGATGCACACGACAACCATACGATCGGGTTCGGGCAGATCGAATCGAACCAGGTCGAACTGACGAGTCAGGGACACGGTGGATACGCGGTCAACGTTCAGAAGAGCCTGACGCTTTCGAACTGGGGGGATGCGGCAAGCATCAGCATTGTGACCGCGTCCAACTCAGGCTCCGTGACCCTGGTCGTTCCTGAAGACATCGCGTTCTTTCGTCTCGCGTACTGCGATCTATCAGCCTACGCAGGGGCGTATACGATCTCAGGCAGCGTTCTGTTCAGCGGAGCCGTGAATCTGACCACGGTCACGGTCTCCACGGTCCGCGACGTCGCGGCCAACGGCCTGCCGAACCACCAGACGGGGACCTTTCCCGGCCCCGGGAACCCGCACACGATCTCGGCTCAGGAATATGGATACAGCTTTCCGACGAACCCGGTAAAGAACGGTTCGGTCACCTACTACAACATACCCCAACCCTTCGGAATCACACGCGAAGGCGTGATGATCGACCCCTTCGCCGCCGAGTGGTATAACAACAATCCGAATTCCGGTTGGCAACTATCGGCCATCGCCAACCCGTTGGGCTTCGACACGAACAACGCGCACGTTCAACCGAGCGGGGCCTACCACTATCACGGCGTTCCGACCGCGTTGATCACCACCACAAATTGTCCCGAACTGATCGGATTCGCGGGCGACGGCTTTCCGATCTACGGGCCTTATGGTTACGTCAACCCCACCAACACGGCCACGAACGTCGTGGCGCTGCTCAGCGCCTGGCGATTGAAGTCTGGAACGCGACCCAGTGGACCGGGCGGCACGTACGACGGCACCTACGTCGAGGACTACGAATACGTATTCGGGTCGGGTGACCTGGATGAATGCAATGGGCGCTTCGGACGAACCCACGAATATCCGGCAGGAACGTATTACTACGTCATCACGACGAACTGGCCATACATTGGTCGCTGTTTCTACGCCAGCCTCGCGCCGTCGTTCGACGAGAGCGGCGGCGGCGGAACGCCGATCAGCATCGCCCTGTCGGAACCACCTACTTTTCCCCCGGCCACCGTCAATCCCGAATCCATGACGATCGGCATTGTAGCCGGATCAGACCCGGCCTGGGACGGTACCCATGCCACGGCCAGTTTCGACACCTCGTCCTTTGTCTCCGGCAGCAACTACGCCGTTGTCGTCGTTTTCAATCCGGGACCGACCTACAATGCCAGTTACGTGCATCCGTGAGAGTGTACGTCGGCAGGGGGAGGTGACCTGAAGAGCCGAGTCGGGGCGGTGGGATTCGAACCCACGACTTCAACGTCCCGAACGTTGCGCGCTACCAGGCTGCGCTACGCCCCGTCTCGATTCTCCGAGTGATGCGATCCCAGGGAAGGGTCGGATAAACTACGTTCCCCGTGCCGAATTGACAAGACTGATCTGGTAGCCGGGTCGCAAGCCCGCTCCCTACGGAACCGGATACTCCTCAATGGAGGCAACGTGGCCGTCGAGGTAGACCACGTTGAGCCGATCCTGCGGATGGTGATAATCCGTCTCCGGGTCGTCATCCAGATACAGTTCAATATGCGAGTTCAATGAATCGTCGCCTGTGAATGTCGACTCGCTCAGCCGCTGAAATAGATTAGGGTGATTCAGCCCACCATCCCGATAGCTGCTGAAGCGTGGCCCGGGGTCCCGCTTGTCGACAGGACATCGCATCACGGTCCCCTGGGTATTCGTCGTTGCCTCCACGAACGCATCGAGCCATTGGTCACCGTTTCGGCGGTTCGTACTGGCATTCGCATACGCATCCCCCGGATAACCGCCCCACGAACCATAAGCAGACCAGTAGGTCGTCGTCATGGTCAGGTAGTACCCATGGTAGTCGTCCAGCGAGCCATGAAACGCGGTCTCGGTCATCTGGATGCTCGGCAACCAATCTCCAAAATCGGTCGAATAAAGCAGCGCAAGCATGTGGATCTGATGGAGATTCGACATGCAGCGGGCGGTATGCCCTCGATCCAGCGCCTTCTTCATGGCCGAAAGCACGATGGCCAGCAGGATCGCGAGAATTGCAATCGCGACCAGCAATTCGATCAGGGTGAAACCGGAACGGCGCTTCTTCATATTCCCGATTCTAGGCCCGCGGCGCCGAAAATGAAAGTGCAGACTAATTCCCTACTCAGCGTATCCGTCCAGCCAGCGCAAGATCTATCCCGTTTCTTCGTGATCGCCACCGATACGGGAGATCACGAACGTAACCAGGAACCCCGCGACAATCAGCGCCAGCGCGCCGCCGGCCTGCCCGCCGGTCGGCTGAAAGTACTCGGTCGGATAGTCTTCGGCGTCCAGTTCGGCGAGTGATGCTGAAGTCATTGCCTGGCCCTTGATCACATCGCCAACCCGGGGCTCAACGCCCTGCTGAAAAGGCCAGAGACCGACGACAGCTCCGAGTAGCAATCCGAACAGAACACCAAGGGTAACCTTTTCGTATCGCTTCAAGAGCGCGCGCAACAGATTACTGACGCCGACAACACCGACAAGCACACCAAGGCCGACGGGCAGTATGACCTTCAGTCCGATCTCGATCACGGCCCCCATCTCACCGCCCTTCAGCGCCAGCTTCAGATCGTCGATCGCGGCGAGAATAGGCACGTATTGGCCCAGCACCAGCAGCAGGTACCCGCCACTAACACCCGGAAGAATCATCGCGCTTGCGCCTGCCAGTCCGGCCACAAAAAGCATCACGACACCCGAACTCGCGCCGGCGGCGCCCACCTGTGCCTGCTGGACGTAAGCCAGCAGTCCCATGGCAATGAAACCGGCGGCGGCGCCGATCCAGGTGTCGCGCGTCGTCGGCCGCATCATTTTGGAGATGATCGGAATGCCGCCCAGCGTCAACCCGATGAAGAGGCTGTACATCATCCAGCGATGTTCAACGACGAGGTCCTTGACGGTGCCGGCCAGCAACAAAATGGCGAGCGCGGCCGCCAAACCAACGCCTCCCAACACGATCATTGATCGCGTCTTGAAGCGCAGTGTAGTCAGTTCGGCAATGGCATTGATGAAGGCCGGATAAACACCAGCCGCCAGCAACATGGTTCCACCGCTGATCCCGGGCACAAGATTGGCCAGTCCCATCAGCACCCCGCCAATAACCGATCGTACAAGTAACAATACCGGCATCGCTATTCTCTCCACTTCTCAGTTTTCAAACGAAAAGCCTCGTTCCCAATTCCGACACTCCGATTCCCAATCTATCTCCTCCCCAATCTTTTTTCACAGCGGCGCAACATCAAGAAAAAACGAATGGTATCTCTGACCGGGTGAATCTTGCTCTCCTCATCGCCATAGATCGCCGCAATAGGCACAGCGTCCATGCGAATATCGCGGGACGCCAGGATCATCAGGATCTCGGACTCGGCAGCGTACCCACGGGACTGGATCGCCGTATACTGCAGCACATCGCAGCGGTAAAGCCGGTACCCGCATTGCGAATCGGGGACATACTGCCCCATCTTACGACTCAGCAGCCAGCTCATGAAGCGGTTCGTCAGTCGTCGCACAGCGGGCATCCTCTCCTGATCCGCCATGCGATTGCCGATCAGAACCGGTATGCCGGTACGCACGTAGGCTTCGATGAAGCGTGGCACATCGACCGGATCGTGCTGACCGTCGGAATCCATCGTGATCACCGTCACGAATGCGTTTTCGCGTGCGTGCGTGAATCCCGTCTGCAGCGCCGCGCCCTTGCCCCGGTTGACCCCGTGCTTGATCACGACCGCGCCCGCGGCCTCGGCCTCCTCGGCGGTGCCGTCGCTCGATCCGTCATCAACCACCACCACATCCGGATGATGCGCGCGGACATCCGCGACGACCTTGCCGATCCGATTCTGCTCGTTGAATGCCGGAAGAATCACGCAACAGCGATCTTCGCTTCGATCATGCATCGTCCGCACCTGCCTGCATCGATGCGTACACAACACTGTCGAAAACCTCGAAGCGGGCGGAATCCTCCTGCCACGCATCGAGTGGCAAACCGGCCTTACGACAGAGCCCCTCGGCGGTCTGTCGCGCATCCCATTTCTGCTCGATCGGCACCGACGGCAGGAAGACCGCCGATCGATCGTGCAGCCGTAACGAGAGCCCCTGCGCACCGAGACGAAAATCGGAAAGGGACTCGATTTCGCGGAGTTCGCTCAAGACCGATACCGTGTAGGTGATGCGATTCAAATCGCCTTCTTCAATCGACTTGAACCGTCGATCTTCATGCGCCGCATGTACGGTGTTCTCGTGGGCGGAGAGATAGAGCTTCTCTGTCGCGTACAGCGTACCGATGCACCCGCGTAGTTCGGCCGCATGATAGAGTGTGACAAAATTCCCGAGTCGCTGATCGAGGGCCGAACCGCGCGCATAGGCATCGAACGAGAACGATGCCGCATCTCCGGAAAGACTCCACTTGAGCGTATCGCCAACGATCTCGAGGAGCAATTGTACGTCGTTCGCCCCAAGCCCCGGCGACCAGGATCCATCAGCCTGCACTTCACTCTCGGTCATTGTGTCTCTCCCCGGGGATCTGATCGTCGCGCGCGGATCATCGGCACCACCCGCTGAGCATGGGCCGTCCCAGGCTCCAAGAAGCATTGCCCAGCGAACGTATATCGGATACGCTCGATTGCCAACCCCGATATGGAGATCCGCACATGATACCCTGCCGATTGATGACCGTGCCATTGGCCCTTCTGCTGGCGGGCGGCGGCATTTCCGGCAGCAACGCCGCTTCGGTTACATCGCCCGACGCCCGCGTCCTGACATCCAGGACCGGCACCCCCGGCATGCTGCCCCCGTCCGTACGCAACGAAGCCCATCAGGCCATCAATCGCGGGCTGGATTGGTTGGCGGAACAACAGAAAGAGAACGGCGCGTGGTCCGACGAAAACTTCCCGGCCCTGACCGCGCTATCTCTTTGGTGCTTCATCGAGGGCGAGCATCCACAGAAGAAAGAGATCGTCGAGCGCGCCGTTGCGTTCATCCTGTCCTGCGTCCGCCGCGACGGGGGCATCTACCGCGAGGTCCCGAATCGAAAGGGCGGCGGACTCAGCAATTACAATACTTCGATCTGCATGACCGCCCTCCATCGAACGGGCGATCGCAAGCATATCCCGATCGTGCTCGCCGCGCGTCGTTTCGTCGCCCGCTCGCAATATTTCGGCGATGACGTCTACGAGGGCGGCATGGGCTACGACGCCTCGACCAAGCGCGCTTATACCGACCTGTTAAACACCTACTATGCGGCCGAGGCCATGCGCCTGACCGCATCGGCTGAAGATGCGCGCCCCGCCGGCACAAAGCCGGCGGACCTGGACTGGGACGCCGCCCAACGGTTTCTGCGGCGTGTCCAGAATACCGCGGCGGCCGGCGCGGACGAGACCGGAGGATTCATCTATAATCCGACGGACGCGACCAAGGGCGGACAGATGACCAACGAGGCCGGTGTCGTGCTCTTTCGATCATATGGCAGCATGACGTATGCAGGCCTGATGGGCCTGCTTTACGCGGATGTCAAACCGAACGATCCGCGCGTACGATCCGCCGTTGACTGGGCGGCCAGGCACTGGACCCTTGAGGAAAACCCCGGCATGGGTCAACAGGGACTGTATTTCTTCTACAGCATTCTGACCAAGGCGCTGAGCGCGTACCGCGTGCCACAACTGGATACCGCCAGCGACGGCGCCATCGACTGGCGCCTTAAAGTCGTCAACAAACTGCTCAACCTGCAAACGATCGAGAACAAGACCGGCCACGGATATTGGAAGAATGAAAACGGCCGGTTCATGGAAAAAAACGAGATCCTCGTGACGGCCTATTCGATCCTGGCGCTGGAAATGATTGCGCACGAGTAAGACGTCGATGCACGCCGAGGATTGGATAGTCGAACGCCTGCGTGGCCTGCGCGAAGACGATCTCTACCGCTCAACCACGACGTACGCGGATGCCGGCGGTCACGTAAACGCGGACGGCCGGAAACTGTTGAACCTGGCAAGCAACGACTACCTCAACCTTGCCCAACATCCCGATGTCATCGCGGCCGCGAAACGTCATTTGGATCAATGGGGTACCGGGTCAACGGCGTCGCGACTCGTGACCGGCACCCTGCCCTGCCACCAGCAACTGGAGGAACGCCTCGCCACACACAAATCCTATGCACGCGCCGTCCTCTTCGGAAGTGGTTACATGGCTAACGTGGGTGTGATCACCACGCTGGTCGGCCGTGGCGACCACGTCTTTGCGGATCGTCTTGTGCATGCCAGTTTGATCGAAGGCGTGCTCGCGAGCCGGGCAACACTGCATCGTTTTCAGCACAACGACCCTGACCATCTTGCCGCCCTCCTGTCCGAGAAATCCGATCAGGGCCGCTGTCTCGTCGTCACCGAATCGGTATTCAGCATGGACGGTGATCTCGCGCCACTCGCGGCACTCGGGGAGATAGCCGTAAAGAACGACGCGATGCTGCTGGTCGACGATGCACACGCCACGGGCGTCTATGGTCCGCAGGGAGCGGGGCGTGTGGCCGAGGAGAACCTGCAGGGCATCGTCAATATTACGATCGGGACCTTCAGCAAGGGACTCGGAGGATACGGCGGATTCGCGGCCTGCTCGGAATCGATGGCGGAGCTGATGATTAACCGATCGCGGTCCTTCATCTACACAACCGCGCCGGCGCCGGCCGCGGTGGGCGCCGCGATGGGCGCCCTTGACGTTCTCCAGGAACATCCTGAATACGGTCAGGACCTGCTGGCCCGTGCGGCGCGCTTTCGTCAGACCCTGGAGCAACAGGGCCTCGAAACGGGTGCCGGTACAAGTCATATCATTCCGCTGCTGATCGGCGACAGCGCCGCAACGCTTGCGGTCGCGCGTGAATTACACGATCAGGGAGTCCTGGTCGTCGCCTTTCGCCCACCGACCGTGCCCGAGGGGTCCGCACGGCTACGGCTGGCCCCGACCCTTGCCCACAGCGACGAAGAACTGGCGCAGGCGGCCGAAAAAATTGCAGCGGTTGCCGGCTCGCGCGCTCACGCAGCATGAGTCGGGGCTACTTCATCACGGGAACGGACACCGGTGTCGGCAAGACGGTCATCACCGCCGCATTGCTCAGTGCGCTGCGCGCACGGGGACGCCGGGCCACGGTCATGAAGCCCGTTCAGACCGGCTGCATCCTCCGCGCCGGAAGTCTCGTGGCGCCGGATGTTGAGTTCTGCCTGCGGGCCGCGGATTGGGCACCTCCTGCGGATGAGTTGGCGCGGATCAACCCTTACCGCTATGCCCGTGCCTGCTCGCCACACCTCGCCGCGCGCCTGGAGGGACCCGATATATCCGTTCCTGAAATCATGTCCCGTTTCCACGAGCTAAGCGAAGCATATGAAACGGTCCTCGTGGAGGGTGCCGGCGGATTGCAGGTCCCGCTTGGTTTTGGACAATCCATGCTCACGCTTCTCGCTAACATGGAACTACCGGTCGTTCTTGTGGCGCGCTCCGGCCTTGGTACAATTAATCACTGCATGCTATCCATTGCCGCCTTGCGCGACGCCGAGGTCGAAATCGCCGGGATTGTCTTTAACGACGCAAACGACAAGCAGGACGAAGAGATTACAGCGGACAACATCGCCATGATCGAGGCGGAGGCAGGCGTTCCCGCGCTCTTGCGCTTTCCGCAGGTCGCTAACGTCGAAAACGGTGACGTGTTGCGGCCGATTGGCGACCAGATCCTCTCCGCACTGGGCACCGACTGATGGCGCAACCGATCAATCAAACCTCGACGAGCATGCGCGAGCTGGACCGGCGCCACCTATGGCATCCCTACTCGAAGCATTCCGCCATCCACAGCGAGCCGTTTCCGATCATGACCCGCGGCCGCGGCGTGCATCTCTACGACGCCGACGATCGCGCCTACATCGATGGCATCTCCTCCTGGTGGTGCTGCAACCTGGGACACAGCCGCCCCGATCTCGTCACGGCTTTGCAGCGTCAATCCGATCAACTGCAACACAGCATCCTGGGAAACATGTCGCATCCCGCCGCCGTGCACCTCGCGGCGCGCCTGGCCGGCATCTTTCCAACCGCGGGCCGGCGGGTGCACTTCGCATCCGACGGAGCAAGTGCCGTGGAAGCGGCATGCAAGATCGCGCTGCAATACCGGCACGCGATCGGCGAGCCGCACCGCCACAAGTTTCTATCGCTCAAGAACGGGTACCACGGCGACACGCTGGCAATGGTCTCGCTGGGCTTTATCGACGCGTTTCACGCGCCGTTCGAACATATGATTCCCCGCGCGCAGCAGGCCCCCGCTCCCTGTCCCGATGCGCGACACCTCGGCATGCAGCCACATAGCTGCACGGCCGAATGCCTGGCCGCCTTCCGCGAAACGTTCGCGGCGCATGCTGACGAACTGGCGGCGGTTGTCCTGGAACCTCTCTGCCAGGGAGCGGCGGGCATGCGGCTCTATCATCGCGACGCGTTGGCCGAGATCGCGCGCCTTTGCGTGGAACACGACGTGCTCCTGATCGCCGACGAGATTGCGACCGGGTACGGTCGTACAGGACGCATGTTCGCTTTCGAACATGCCGGTATCGACCCCGATATCGTCTGCCTCGGCAAAGGATTGACCGGCGGATACCTGCCGATGAGCGCAACCGTTGTAACGGACAGAATATACGCGGCTTTCACCGACAAGCCCGAGGACCACACGTTCTACCACGGACACACATTCGCCGGTAATCCGATCGCGGCTGCGACGGCCATCGCCGTGCTGGACGCCTATCGCGACGAGGATATCGTCGAACGTGCTGCCCGCGCGGGCGAGACGCTACGCCGGCAACTTGAGGCATTTGTCGACGAACCCGGCGTGGCCGATGTGCGCTGCCTCGGCATGATCGGCGCGGTCGAGCTAAAGGACGCACCATCGCCGCGGCTACCTGAAACGTGCATGGCACGTGGCCTGATTGTTCGACCACTCGGCAATGTTGTCTACCTCATGCTGCCGCTCGTTGCGGAGAACAAAATCATCGTCGAAGCCACTGATATCCTGCTCGACGGCGTTCGCGCCTGCGCGGAATTGGGCGCGGGTTGACGCCAATACGAACGATCTATCTTCCGTCCGGCTCGCCGTGCGATACATCACCGATTAGCGAATCGAAAACCCCGTGAACGGACCCGCCACATCTTCCTCTGCGACGGCGACGTCACTGACCCGGGCGTATTCGGGTCCATCGTGGCACCAGGCGATGAAAGAGGTCACGGCTTGGGGCGCGCCTTCGCAAACCGCTTCAACGGCCCCGTCGGGCTGATTTCGCACCCATCCCACAAGCCCCAGCCCCCGGGCGGCGTCACGCGCAATCACACGGAAGAAAACACCCTGCACCCGGCCCTGCACAACGATGCGTACCCGTCGGCAGGGTTCAGTCGTCACCGTGCACCATCGGCACGAACCGGACAGGCAGGTCGCGTTCCGTGACTACCCGGCCCTCTTTCTTGCGCAGGATCACGAGGCGCTGGCTGGACTCGCCCACGGGAACGATCATGCGTCCGTTGTCCTTCAGCTGATCCACGAGTGTCTGCGGAGCGTCCGCCGGCGCGCAGGTCACAATGACGGCATCGAACGGGCTGTGTACCGGCCAGCCCTTGTAACCGTCGCCGGTGCGAACCTTGACGTCCTTATACCCTTCGTCCTTCAGCACGGCTGCCGCGTGTCGCGCCAACTCCGGCACGATCTCAATGCTGAAGACCTGCATTCCCATCTCTGCCAGGATGGCGGCCTGGTAGCCGGATCCCGTTCCGATTTCGAGAATACGTTCGCCCGGCTTGAGCCCCATGCGCTCGGTCATGTAGGCCACAATGTACGGCTGGGATATCGTCTGGCCGTGGCCGATCGGACAGGGATGATCGCCGTAAGGCGCACAGCGACCACGCATCGCCGCAGGAACATAGACATGCCGCCGTACGGAAGCCATCGCCTGAAGCACGCCTGCGTCCTTGATTCCATAGGCACGCAGCCCCTCCACCATCTGCTTCCGTGCCTCGCTCCAATCTGGCTCGCGCTTCTTCACGGGTTCATCGGCGCAGGATATGCACAACAGCGCGACCGTCAGCGCCAATGGTCCAATCGCGCGCCGCAGAAAAAGGTCAGTCCATAATGGCAATATACGGAAGATCGCGAAACTCATTTTCGTAGTCCAGTCCATATCCGACGACAAAGACATCCTCGATCTCGAAGCCCACGTACTTTGCGTCGACCTCGGAAATCCTGTCGCGACGTTTGTCAAGCAGGACGCAGTTCGTGATGGTGCCGGCGCCCGCGCGCAGCAATTCTTCGCGCAACAATGTCAGCGTACGACCCGTGTCCAGAATATCCTCGATGACCAGCACGCTGCGTCCGGCAACGGACGGGGGAACATCACCCAGCAACACCGGATCCTGCCGAGCTTCCCTTTCGCCGACGTACGACGATATCGTAACCGTCTCAAGGTCTTCCGGGCGCCCGAGCGCCTTCAGCAGGTCGCGCGCAAAGGGCAAGGCGCCCTCCCTTATTGCGATCGGCAGAAACCCGTCCAGTGCCCCGTCCGCCTCTATCTCGCCGGCTATTTGCACGACCCGTCGCTGAATCTCGTCCGCGTTGATCAGTACGTTCATATCACCCTGTCTCCACGCGCCGCTGTTGCGACGATGGCATGCTATTGGGGATTTCTGGCCTTTACAAGCCGTGATGTTCGTAGCATCTTGTGCGCCCTCTTGAGATCTGGTCATGTCCAAAGCCGCACAATATGTCATCGTTCAAACCACCGTTAAGGACGCCGATCAAGCGGCATCCCTTGCAACGTCCATCGTGGAACGACGCTTCGCCGCATGCGTTCAGCAGTGGCCGATTCAGAGCACCTATCGCTGGCAGGGATCGATCGAGCATGCATCCGAACATGTGCTCGCGGCTAAGACAACGGCCGCCGGCGCCCGTAAACTAATGGACCTGATCCGGGAACAACATACTTACGATGTGCCGGAGATCATCGTGACGCCGATAACGGATGGCGCCACGACCTATCTCAACTGGTTGGACGAAGAAACGACGACGGATGGTTAAACAACTCATAGATCAGGCCGTTGTCCTGGTTGACCAGGCGCTGCCCTATGCGCAGGCCTTCCGCGGCGCGACCTTTGTCATCAAGTACGGCGGCAAGGCCATGATCACCGATACGCTGAAACAGTCGGTGACGCGGGATATTGCGCTGCTGAAAGCCTTCGGAATCAACCCCGTGGTCGTGCACGGCGGCGGACCGGAGATTACGCGGCGCATGGAGAAAGCCCGGCTGAAGCCGACGTTCGTCAACGGTCTGCGCGTCACCAATGCAGCCACCATACGGATCGTGCGCGACGTATTTCTGGAGATCAATAACGAGATCGCGGACCGGTTGCGTGGTCACGATACAAAGTCCCAACGTGTCGCCGGCTGCTTGACCGCGAAACAGAAGAACGCCGACCTCGGCATGGTGGGCACCCTGACCCGCGTCGATAAGAAGAAGATCAGGGCTGTGCTCGATCGCGGCGCCGTGCCCGTTATTTCTCCCATCGCGACCGACGGAAAACGCTCGTACAATATCAACGCCGATACGGCGGCAACGGAAATTGCGATCGCGTTGCGGGCGCGCAAGCTAACGATTCTCTCGGACGTCGACGGGGTGCTCGAGGATGGGGCGCTCGTATCGCATCTGTCTATCGCGATCGCCCGACGGCACATCAAGCGGGGGGTCATCACAGGCGGCATGATCCCGAAGGTTGAGGCCTGCATCCGGGCAGTCGAGGCAGGCGTTCCGAAGGCGCACCTGATCAATGGAACCATCGCGCACTCGCTCTTGTTCGAGATTTTTACGGACACCGGCGTCGGAACCGAGATCGTTAGCCGGCGCTAGGCTCAGCTGAAATCGTACAGGTATTCACGCGAGGCCACGCAGTTGCCCTCGATCGGAATGCCCTCCTGCTCCAACAAGCGATGCTTGCGACGCCATGTCGCACCGGCCGTCGCGCCGGCGTAACCACCCAGGGACAGGTCCGCGCGCACAACCCTGTGGCAGGGCACGCGTGGACCGTTAGGGTTCCGGCGCAGGGCCTGGCCAACCGCGCGTGCCGACCCGCAATCGAGATAGACAGCGAGTAAACCGTAGGTCGTAACGCGACCACGGGGAATCTGCGTCAAAGCCTCATAAACTCGCGACTCGAATGGCGTAGGCGTCCTCATCAACGCGAGAATGGACAAGATTGGATGTGGCCTCAAGCGTCGACATCAACAGGTGGTGCCTCTGGCCTATGCCCCCGGTTGCCCGGTCCAGATTTAGGTAGACGACGCGCATTAAACATCGTTGAATGGCCACATGGTTGAAGCAAATACCATGGAGAGCACACCCGAAGCCGCCCGCGCAACGTACGCCGAGATGCAGGTCGTCCTGATCGATGACGATCCGATGATGCTGCGTAGCCTAACCGGCGCCCTCTCTGATCTCGGGTTTGCGATCAAGAGTTTCGATCAACCGGCCGAGGGGATCGATTGGATTCGTGACAACGGGGCCGATATTGTCATCAGCGATATCCGGATGCCCAAGATTGACGGCTTCGAGGTGCTCGAGAGGGTCAAGGAGATCGACCCGCTCTGCGACGTGATATTCATCACAGCCTTTGCGCAAAGCGAACACGCCATACGCGCCCTGCGGCACGGCGCTTCCGACTTCTTCCACAAGCCCTTCAGCCTCTCCGAGCTACACGCCGCGATCGAACGCACCACGCGTTATCGCATGCTGGCACAGCAGCGCGCACTCCTGTCCGAACAGGTGAACGTTCTCAACGAGCAGATTAATCACGACGCTCGTGGCGAAACGGCCATGCTCGGGAAATCGCCGGCCATGGTACGGCTCGCGGCCGATATCGTCGATGTCGCAACCACCAACTCAACCGTCCTGATCATTGGCGAAAGCGGCACGGGCAAGGAACTTGTTGCCACGGCCATCCACCAGACCAGCCCGCTCAAGGACAAACCATTCATCACCGTGAACTGTGCGTCTATTCCCGAAGACCTTTTCGAGTCCGAGATGTTCGGCCATAAACGCGGCGCATTCACCGGAGCTGTCGAGTCGCGAACCGGGTACGTAGAAGCAGCAGATGGCGGAACTTTATTTCTGGATGAGATCGGCGATATGCCGATGAAGACGCAGCCAAAGATTCTACGACTGCTTGAGCAGAAGGTGTATCGCCGTGTCGGCGAGACCGAGGAAACCCGGATCGAGGTGCGCGTAATCGCCGCCACGAACCGCGACCTGGACACCATGGTCAAGGAGAAGCACTTCCGTGAAGACCTCTTCTATCGGCTCAGTGTCTGCACGCTCAGCCTGCCCGCGTTACGCGAGCGCAAGGAGGACGTTCCATTGCTGGCGACCTATTTCGGACTCAAGTTTTGCGACGAGATGGGAAAATCGATCGACAAGATCGACGACACGGCCCTGGCGGCTCTAATGGCGTATGACTACCCGGGCAACGTTCGGGAGTTACGCAACGTCATGGAAAACACCGTCATTCACTACAAGCATACGGGTACCATTCGGCGTGAGGATCTGCCCGAACGCATGCTCGGTGGAAACGCCGACGCCCCGGGGCCCAGTTCGGAAAACTGGCCAATCGATACCATGAAGTTCCTGGACGTGGAACGCATGCTTTATAGCGAAGCGTTAAACCGTACGGAGCAGAACGTGACGGCATCGGCACGCTTACTCGGAATCTCGCGCGGCAAGTTACGGCGGCGATTGGCTGCACTGGACATGCAGCCGGCTGAGGACGAGTAGTTCGCCCGCTACGCGATCTTCAATCGGCGACGCCGGATGGCGTCGATATCAACGCGCTGGTCGACCACCATATTCTTGGTGATACGGACCTCCTTCATGTCGTCATGGCGGGGTGCTTCGAACATGACGTCGAGCATGATCTTCTCCATGATAGCCCGCAATCCACGCGCGCCGGCACCCCGGCTCTGCGCGAGCCGCGCCATCTCGAGCAGCGCGTTATCGCTGAAAGACAGGTTCACATCCTCCATGGCCAGCAACTTCTGATATTGCTTAACCATGCAATTCTTCGGCTTCAGCAGGATCTGCACAAGTTCCTCAACGCTCATGTCATCGAGCATGGTCACGACCGGAAGTCGCCCAACGAATTCGGGGATCAGCCCGTAACGCACGAGGTCGCCCGGCTCCGGTAGCAGATCATCGGTCGGTTCCTGGCTCTTCCGCGAACGCGTCGCGCGGGCGGGCGGCACAAAACCAAGTGCCTTCCTTCCGCTTCGGCGCCGAACGATCTCCTCCAGTCCGACGAACGCCCCGCCGCAGATAAACAGGATATGCTCGGTATTGATCTTGATGTACTCCTGCTGCGGATGCTTGCGGCCCCCGTGTGGCGGCACATTAGCAACCGTACCTTCCAGGATCTTGAGCAGCGCCTGCTGCACACCCTCGCCGGAGACATCACGTGTAATCGATACGTTTTCCGTCTTGCGCCCTATTTTATCGATCTCATCAACGTAAATAATACCGAGCTCCGCGCGGGCAACGTCGAAATTAGCCGCCTGAATAAGCCGCAACAGAAGGTTCTCAACATCCTCACCAACATAGCCGGCCTCGGTCAGGGTCGTCGCATCCACGATGGTGAACGGCACCTCCATCATGCGGGCGAGGGTCCGCGCCAGCAGAGTCTTGCCGCTGCCGGTTGGCCCCAGGAGCAGGATGTTGCTCTTCTCGATCTCGACCGGGCCAAGCGGGTCGTCCATCGCAAAATGCACGCGCTGCTTCAATCGCTTATAGTGATTATGGACGGCGACGGACAGCACACGCTTGGCGCCGTCCTGGCCGATCACGTAGTCGTCCAGAAACGATTTGATCTCGTGCGGCTTGGGGATCTTCAGGTCGCGGACGCGATCGCTGCTCTGTTTCTCGTCCGTCTCCTCGTGCAAGAGAGCCGAGCTCGTCTCCACGCATTGATTGCAGATGGTGACGTTGGGCCCGGCGATCAGGCGTTTTACCTGCCCCTGCGTCTTACCGCAAAACGAGCATCGAACGTTCTTCTGTCTCGCCATGACGAGCTACTTCGATGATTTCCCGGATTCGGGCCGGTTGACAACGACCTCGTCGACAACCCCGTAGTCCTTCGCTTCGGATGCGGACATGAAGAAATCGCGATCCGTGTCTTTCGCGATCTCGTCCACCGCCTTACCGGTATGGGTCGCCAGAATTTCATTGAGCCGGTCGCGCGTCTTGAGGATCTCGGTTGCCTGGATATTGATGTCCGCCGCCTGCCCCTGCACGCCGCCCCAGGGTTGATGGATCATGATGCGGGCATTGGGCAGCGCAAAGCGCTTGCCCGCCGCGCCGGCGGCAAGCAGCACGGCTCCCATGCTCGAGGCTTGTCCAACACAGTACGTGGCGACGTCGCACTTGAGAAACTGAATGGTGTCATAGATGCCCAGGCCTGCGGTGACCGATCCGCCCGGCGAGTTGATGTAGACGTTCACATCCTTATCGGGATCCTCGCTCTGCAAGAACAGAAGTTGCGCAACGATCAGATTGCTGACGTCATCGTCGATGCCTGTCCCGATGAAGATGATGCGATCCTTGAGCAACCGCGAATAGATGTCATAAGCGCGTTCGCCGCGCCCGGTCTGCTCGACCACCATGGGTACCAACATTTGATTCTTCTCCTGCATGTCTAACTCCAAACAGCCCAACACGCGCAAACGCCGCGCCCGGGGCAACACAACAAAACCATCGGGTACAGTCTAGGTCTTGATCTTCGCGTTTTCCAACAGAAAATCCAGGACCTTGTCCATCAGTAGATCGTCGCGCAGACCGGCCATGGCCTCCTCGTTCTCGAACTGCGCTTTCACGCGTTCGTACGATTCTCCGTAGCCCTGTGCAATCTGTTCGATCCGCGCGCGCACTTCATCGTCCGCTACCGCAATTGACTCTTCTTCGCCGATCTTGGCTAAAATAAACGATAGCTTTACTCGATTCTGAGATGAACTCTCAGCGGCACTGAAGAGTTGATCTTTCTGCGTTTCAATTTCGTCACGGGAGACACCGCGTGCCATGTTCTCACGGACGATATTCTGCAAAATACGTTGCTGCTCGCGCTGAACAAGCGACTCCGGCAGCGCGACATCGGCCTTCTTGAGCAACAAGTCTGCAAGCTCGTTCTTCAGACGACCCTTTTCCTGACTCTCCGCATGAGCCGTGATCTCTCCGCGGAGGCGTTCCTTCAGCGCATCGATCGACTCGACACCGGCCACCTTCAGCAAATCATCATCGTTTTCCGGCATCCGTTTCTCGCGAATCGCCCGGACGGTAGCCGTGTAACGCGCCAATTGTCCGGCCAGGTCCGAAAGGGTGAAGTCGTCGGGAAAGGATACGTCGATCTCCCGCGTCTCATCGATCGCGGCACCGACGAGTCCCTGCCCCAGTCCGGGTATAAACTCAGGGCCGCCCAGCATAATCCAAAAATCGGAACCGCCACCAACGCGAGTTGAATCCGGAAATTTATCCGCGATCAACTCGTCCTGCATGCGGCCTTCATAATCGACACGAATATAATCAGCGTCCAATACGGTTCGACCGGCGACTTCTTCATAGGTCGCGTAGCGATCACGCAATTCCGAGAACGCCTGGTCGACTTGTTCATCACTCACCGCGACCGCCTCGCCAGCCAGGCTGAGCCCCTTGTACGTCGGCAGGGTAACCTCGGGGGTAACATCGAGCGTGACATCAAAGACGAGCGGTTGGCCAGCGGTCACCGGTCCGTCGCTGACCGAAATCACCGAGATGGGCGAGATCTTTTCCTGGCTAAGTGCTTCCTGATAGTAACGCGGCACCAGGCGATCCCGCGTATCCTTTTCGATCTCCTTGCGGTAGCGTTTCTCGATGAGGGTGCCGGGCGTCTTCCCGGCACGGAACCCCGGAATCTTGGCCGACTTCGCGTAGAGCTTGATGACCTGCCCGTATTCGGTGTCGACGACGTCTTCGGGAACTTCAATACGGAGCACCTTGCGGCACGCCGAGACGTTTTCCATGGATATTTTCACGATCGCGTGACTCCCTGTTCCTACATGCCATTCTTCATGGTCATCAGGAATTCTGCATTGCTCTCGGTCTTCTTAAGACGGTTAACAATCAACTCCATGGCTTCGACGGGTGGCACGCCGCTGATCGCCTTGCGCAGCATCCATATCTTGCTGAGTTCGTCAGGATGGAGCAGCAACTCTTCCTTACGCGTTCCCGACTGCTCAACCGCGATCGCGGGGAAAATGCGCTTGTCGACGAGGTTTCGATCCAGGCACAGCTCCATGTTGCCGGTACCCTTGAATTCCTCGAAGATCACCTCGTCCATGCGGCTACCGGTATCGACCAGGGCCGTGGCGATGATCGTCAAGCTGCCGCCATCCTCCGTGTTGCGTGCCGCTGCAAAGAAGCGCCGCGGCTTATGCAGCGCATTCGCATCGACGCCGCCCGAAAGAATCTTGCCGCTATGCGGTTCCAGCGTGTTGTAAGCGCGGGCCAGGCGTGTCAGGCTATCGAGCAAAATGACCACATGCTCACCGCATTCGACCCTGCGCTTGGCCATCTCGACGACCAACTCCGCAACTTGCACATGTCGTTCGGGCGGCTCGTCAAAGGTCGAACTAAGCACATGCGCCGCGGTGTTGCGCTCCATGTCCGTTACCTCTTCCGGTCGTTCGTCGATGAGCAATACGACCAGGTACGCGTCGGGCGTAGTCTTCGACACCGCGTTTGCCAATTGTTGCAACAACACTGTCTTGCCCGTCCGTGGCGGCGCGACGATCATGCCGCGTTGGCCCTTCCCGATCGGCGTAAAGATATCCATCACGCGCATCGAGATATCCTTTGCGTCCGCTTCCAGAACGAATCGGGTGTCGGGGAACAGAGGAATCAGGTTTTCGAAGGGAATCTTCGCGCGGGAATTTTCGGGATCTCCACCATTGACATTCTCAACGCGCACGAGCGCGAAGAAACGTTCCTTATCCTTCGGTTCGCGAATGGATCCCTCAACATAATCCCCCTTTCGCAACGCGAAACGTCGAATTTGGGAGGGCGAGACGTAGACATCCTCGGGACAAGGAACATAGTTATTGTACTCGGAACGCAAGAATCCGAACCCGTCGGGTAGAATCTCGAGCACGCCCTTGCTGAACATCTCACCATCGAGCGAGGCATTGGCCTTGAGAATCTCGAATACGAGCTCGTGCTTGCGTAGCGCGCCAAGGTCGATCAGCCCGAACCCGTCCGCCATGATATTCAATTCCGGAACGCTCATCTTCTGAAGGTCGATCAAGTTGAGCGTCTGCGCTTCGCCCTTCGTCGCGCGAACCGGTCGCGTTGCGACGGCGGTGTCTTCGTTGCCCATCATCGAACCACGCGGCGCGCGATTGCCGCCGCTGGAGTTACGATTCGGTCGTCCGCGCTGACCGCGGCCGCCGCGGCCCCGATTCGGCTTATTCTCTGTGTTATCCGGCATGGTTGTTCTCCATGATGTTTTTCATAGTTCGCATCACCTGCTCCCTCACGGAAGCCCTGGTTGAATTATTTACAATGACGTAGTCCGCGCGCCGCATTTTTTCATCCGTCGACATCTGCACGCCCAGCCTGCGCCGGGCATCCTCCTCGATCAGACCCCGTTCGATTAACCGTTCGATCTGTACCACCGGCTGTGACGCTACACAAATGACGGCGTCCCAGCCTTCCGACAGTCCGACTTCGTATAGCAACGGTATAATTACCGCCGCACCGGCCTGACCCTGGTCCGCCTGCGCTTGCAGCCATTCTGTCCATTCGATCCGCACCAGCGGGTGGATCTCAGCGCTCAGGCGCGCAAGCTTTGCCGGGTCGGAAAAAACGATCTCGCCCAAAACGCGGCGATCAATCTCACCAGTCGAATCAAGAATTTCGGTCCCGAACAATTCGACCACGGGGTCATACGCAGGATGTCCGTTGAGAATTACCTCGTGAGCGATATCATCGGCGTCGCGAACCGCTACGCCATGCTCTTCCAGATAATTCCCTACAAGGCTCTTCCCGCATGCGATACCACCGGTAACACCAATCCTTACCATGAAGCATAGGGGCCCGTTCGAAAAGTCATGGGATCTGAAAACGGATGTAAGGGAAACAGAAAGAACGTCGAACCGTTCAATCAGTATGTTGAAAGTATACGGCCTGACCTACGTCAACGTCAAGCGCAATTCTATCAAAAATCGAACAACGGATTCGGGTGCGTTCCGGGCCGTGTGCTACTCCGCCGATCCGCCGATGATTTTGTCCAACAGAACGTCGGTGTCGCCCAAGGGTTTGCCTGCCGGATCGACCAGGCGGGCGGTCACGAAAATCAGAAGATTACGCTTCTGGCTGTTGCTGGTCTTGGACCGAAACAATGGTCCGATGAGCGGCAGATCGCCCAAGATCGGGATTTTGTCATCGGTGGTGGTCAATGCTTCTGTAATCATTCCGCCCATCACCACCGTCGATCCGTCGTAGATGATGACACGGGTTGTGACCTCCCGCGTGAAGAAAATCGGTTGCTGAATACTGACAGTATTCACGGTTCCGTCGGGCAAAGTGACGCTGGACCCGTAATCGATGAACTCCGGCCCCTCGACGACCTGTGGGGTCATGACAAGCGTAATCAGATGCCCCTCGGGGCTGATTTCGGGCAGAACCGTCAGGATCACGCCGACCTCGCGCGTCTCGAATGCCGACGGCGTCACGATCGACCCAACAATACGGTCTCCGACGCCCACGCCGCCCGCCACAACAGCCTCCTGTTCGAACTCGGTCGGATAAATGAACTCCTTAACCACCTTGATTGTCGCCTCCTCACCCGCCTGGGTCAGCACTTTCGGCGCGGAAAGTACATTGGCGTTACCGCTCCGCTCGAGCGCATGCAGGATCATGGTCAACTCGGGGTTGGTGAAAACGCTCTGGATCGCCAGCAAATCGCCGACGTCGCCGAGACCGCCGGCCAGAGGGCTCAGGACACCGCCTTCGTCGCCCAGGAAGCGCAGCGATTTGGTAAAACCACCGGGAGCATTCCTGGGAATAACGATCCGCCCTCTGCTTGCCGGCGGAAACGCGGCCGGTTCCCTCTTGACCGCGACCTCGTAGTCGTCCGTCAATAGCCATTCGAGGCCCAATTCAGAGAGATCGGTCTGCGAAATATCCACGAAGCGTGCCTCAATCTCGATCTGCTTCGGCACGACATTGATCTCCTTCAAGACACGTTCGAAAAGCGTAAGGTTATTGGCCGTGTTCGCCACAAAGAGCTTCGCCAGTCCCGATACATACTTAATAGAGGAACCCTTCGGGAACGGCACGCCCAGATCTTTAAAAAGCGAGCTTAGATCCTCCCCTTCGCTGATCTCCGCCTCGCTGCCGAATTCGATGAACTCCCCGGCCCCGCCGCCACGGCTGCGTCTACTCGTCGCCTGGCTAATCTCCGCCACGCGCTCCATGAAGTTCGGCTGCACGGGATAGGTACGTACGATGATGTCGCCGTCCGGAGCATCGGCGTCCACGATCATAACGATATCCTCGTCGATTCGATACTTTAGGTTGGCCACCTCCGTAATCAATTTCAGCGCCTGAAAAAGACTGATGTAACGCGCCGAAAGCGTCAGCCCCGTACCTCCTCCGACACCCCGGCCACCATCCAGCGGGTCATCGTCGATTGCAAACGGATCGGACGCTGCTTCGTCATCTCCGGCGCCGCCCGTGTCCTCAGGCGAGTTGACGTTGAGAATAATCGTGATGCCGCGGGCGCGGTCCAGCGTGGTCCAATTCGTCGGCGCGAAATTGCGACTCGCCTCTACAAGAAACTGCACGATGACGTGGATGTTTGCCTGCCGGAACTCCATCTCCGGAATGATGATCTCCTGCATCTTGTCGACCACGGACAGCCGATTGTCATCCGTCTCGACCGGCCCCTGCCCGGTTGCCTCCTGCGGTACGCGACGCACGTAGTCCGCCGGGCGCCACGCTTCGCGCACCTGGCGCATCATGGACTCCTGGGTCGACAGCAACTCCTCCGTCCGCAGGTCGTATATCCTCCGTTCCACGCGTGCCCGCAAGGCAATCGCGTCACGATGATGCGGATCTTCGGCCAGCACGGCTTCATAACTTTTGCGCGCCAGATCGTATTCGCCCAGCACCTGGTGCTGTCGTCCGCGACGCAGGTGATTGGCAATGCGCGTTCCCTTATCCACGAAATCCTTCTCGTCCTTGCGATGTGTCGGTGGCGGCGCCTGCTCCGCCAACTTCGCACGACGCTCCTCTTCCTTGCTGATCTTCTCGAGCAACCGCTCAGAGCGACCGTGACCGGACCGCGTCAACAGGGCGCGCTTCGCCATCGCGCGGGCCTCCGGCAGATCCCGGGCGCTGAAATGAATCAGGGCGACTTCGTATTGCGCGTCGGCAAGGCCTCGTCTTGCGCGCACAATTTCGCCCGCGAATCGACCCTTGGCCGGCAGCGCATTGAATTCGGTGCGTGCCTCACTGAAAAGTCGCATCGCGTCGAGGTGCGCGTTGTTGCGTGCCGCAGCTTCTGCCTCGGTTAGCTTCTGGTCCGCCGCGCGCTCCCGCTCCCATTGCCGTGCGCGTTCCCGCTTGATCATCTTAAGCATATTGGTATCGGCGAAGACGCCGCTCAGCCGGGGTTCAGACAATTCGTCCCCGTCGCGCCGAAAGCGCTCTTCCAGGCGTTCCATGGATACATCGTCACGTGCCGCGTCGCGCCGAAGCACCTCCACGTCGACCCCCGGTGGCATGGGTTTCTCCGTCGGCAAGGCCGTGTCATCATCATCGGCCTCAGCCCCGCCATCGTCTGCTACGGATTCAGCGACAAAGGGTTCCCCTACATCCTCCTCGGCCATATCCAAGTCGTCGTCAAGGGCCACTTCGTCAAAGACGACCTCATCCTCGATTGCCTCGTCCTCATCAAGGGCTGCTTCGTCCTCATCAAGGGCTGCCTCGTCGTCCATTACGACTTCATCGACCGCCTCTTCATCGAGCTCGTCAGCGTCAAGGGCATCGTCGTCAAGCGCGACCTCATCCTCGATGGCCTCGTCCTCATCAAGGACTGCCTCGTCCTCCATTACGACTTCATCGACCGCCTCTTCATCGAGCTCGTCAGCGTCAAGGGCATCGCCGTCAAGGGCGACCTTATCTTTGATCGCCTCGTCAGGTGCCGTTTCACCTGCATCGGCAGCAAAATCGTCCTCGATCTCATCGACCAGGAGGGCATCATCCAGGAGGGCATCATCGACCGGAGGCACGTCATCAAAAGCATCGGGATCCGCCTCTGGCTCGTCGGCATCGACCAGTTCATCGATCAAGGTTTCCTCGTCGACGATAACGGTGTCCTCATCCCCGCCGTCGTCAGCCAGCACGGGGCCGGTCAAGAGGCCGAGAATCAGGACCCATAATGCGAAGGGAAGGATCCCTTCACATACGCGACGCCCGCCGAAGGACGGCGGGCTATCTATACCCAGCAAATGCATCAAAGGATTATCGAAATCTGTCCACAAACGTAACACTTTCGAGCCACAGACGATGCCCAACGATGTGTCACTCTGCGCACCTCCGTAGAGGGAAGGTTTCGCTCGTTTGGAGATCTTCGATTACTATAGACCCGTCGCGACTGTCAACACCTTTTAACCTGAATCTATAGCTCTTATACTGGGGTCCCTTCAGGTCAATTACGCCGCCCTCTTGCGCCGAGTACCTGGACCCGTCGATCTGAAACAGGATCTTCGCCATGTGGAGGAAGTACTCGGCCTCCGTATCCTTGACCAACTCGATCCGCTTGCCGTCCTTCTCAAGGGTCAAAACTGAGACATCGACCTCGATCAGGAGGCCGCTCTGCTCGCGCTTCACTTTCTTCGGTTCGAAGGCGACGACTTTGTAGCCGGACACGGTGCCCCCCATTTTCACGAGAAAGGTCTGTCGCCGCTTAACGTGGTTGAGCTGGAACTGCTTGTATATGCCGTAGTCATTCACCGCCTTGAACTGTAAGGGAAACCGAATTCGCCTTACGCCGGCGACACAGAATTTGGCGACAAGGGGAGGATGACTTCGTGCGTCTATAGGATTCGACTGCGAGGCGGCGTTGTGTTCCTCGAGATTCGTAAACCCGTCATCATCAGGGTCACGATCGGCGTCCTCTGGATCGCGTGGATTGAGCCGGTACTTTTTCTCCCATTCGTCGTCCATGAGGTCCAAGTCAACGTCCGCGATCGCCTTCGGCATATTTGTGTCCGTCCGAAATCCGCAGTGCGGGCAGAGAAAAACGTTATAGGGCTTGGGCCAGCGACACTCTTCGCAGGTGATGCGCAGTCCGGGCGTGAAGACACGGGCGTCGTCTTCGATCTGAACAGGATCCCCCAGGGCCACGAGGGCACGGTTAAAGGGCCCGAGATCAACGACGTCATTGGTGGGATACAGCGGCGGCTCGAGGCTGACCAGCCACTGCCTGAAGTCTCCCCGGCGCTGTTCCGCAGCGCGCATTCCTACCACGCAGGCGGCCACGGAGTAGCCCAACGCTATCACGACGAACAAGGCGATCAGCTTGTCGTAGTGCGCCACGAGGATGCGCCCAATGAATATGAGGGCCCCCTTCACGACTCACCGTCCGACTTGAACTCGTAGTAATCAATCACGATACGCACGGCCAGGGGCGTCAATTCACGGCCGGAGACCACCCGCGCATCCCGGCTCGCCAGGCCCGGCGCAACCGGCGCATTCAGGTCAATCTCCTCTTCCGGCCCCGTTGCCGTGATCGCGGAACGCACCGCATCCTGCTTAGCCAGGATGTCGATATCGCGCACGCGCACAAACATATCGCAGGCAGCCAGGCGGTTCATGACGTCGGTTAACGCATTCTCACGGGTCGAGAATTGAAAGACGAACGACTGGCGCGAATACAAATCATTCGTGTTCACGGCCGGAGCCTCCGGCACAGGCGCGGCGGGCCCAGCGCGCCTTGGATGCCGCTTTTTACGCGGGCGGGACTTCTGTTTCCCGCTCTCGAAAACCTCGCGTTCAACGCTTCCCAGCGACTGGATCTCCGACTCGAAGAGTATGTTCACGATGGCCTGGACCACCAGAAGCTGCTGGGCCAGGCGCGGCACGGCGTCCGGAACAGGAAGCGCATCGGCCCCGTAAGCATCAAACCCGAACAAAAATCTTCCGGCCATCGTCACGTTGTGCTTCTCGGCCGCAATCTCGAGTTTTCTAGTCGTATTGAGCAAGAGTTCCTTAAACTTGCTGGGACTCATACCGACCGGATCGAGCTGTGCCGCGCGCAATTCACGACTCAGGCGCAGGCTCCCGTTGGTCTCGATACTGCCGATGTTGGCCCGTGTACCCTCCACATTGTCAGGCGAGGGAAAGGGGTTCATCCGGTAGAATTTCGCCAGGCTCTTCTGCGCGAGCTTGAAGGTCGAGGCCGCCGTCGCATGTTCTGCCTTGCTGCGCAGAGTCAACCAGATCGACACGCCCAGCGCGGCCAGCAGCAGTAAGCAGCTGACGATAACAATGATCTTGATCTGCGATTTCTTCATGCTTGCCCTACGAATCGATCGGCTCGGCTAACCCGATCTGCAGCGTGAATTCCTTGGCATAGCCTTCATCAATTTCACCCTCGCCCGTTATCTTGATTTCTTCAGCGTCGAAATAGGGCGAGGACGACAAGCGATCGCGGAAGACTTCGATCGAGGAAGCGTCGGCACTGTCAAACTTCTTGAGCACATCTACAAAGCCAAACCCCTTAACGGCAACGCCGTTGATAACCCCGCCTCGTCCGCGCATCGGAGAGATGGACACCAACCACATGCCGTCCAACAAGCTCGTCCGGATCTCGGCATGCACTTCGAGCCACTCCGTCCGGGAATCGATCAGATCCACGAACGCCAGCGCGTGCACGTGCGCCTTTTCCTGCTCCTTCAAGACCGCGGCTTGTCGCGTATTGACCGAGGACAGGCGGTCCTTGCGCTTGTCGACCTCGGCCTGCAGCTCGCCATAGACATCCGTCGAGAGATTATAGTTCAACCACCAGCATAGGACCGTCAGGATCAAACCGACAGCGGATGCGACCAGGAACGGCACGCGACGCCGAAACGTCTTGCGGGCGACAAGTCCGCGCGGCATAAGATTAATCTTGATCGCGCCGGCGTCGACCATTCGCAGCGCGGTGCCAACCACTTCGCCGAGGCGAATGTAATCCTGGTCGATATCCTCCGCGTCGATCGACTCGGCCACGGCGACCTCCTCGAACGGATTGAGATGCTCGACCTCGATCTTCAGCTTGTCACTGAAAAAATCCGCAATGCCGGGCATCGCACTGCTTCCGCCGGTCAACAAGGCACGCGTCGGGCGACTGCCGTCCTGCTGACTGCGGTAGAAATTGATCGAGCGATTGATCTCGGCGTGCAAGCGGGTCATGACGGTGCGGATGCTCTTGGAGATGTGGTCGGAGTTCAGGTCGCCCGTGGACGTCGTGCCGCCCGGGGAGACAAACCCCTCTTCGACCTTCATCTTTTCGGCCTCGGCAAAGTCGAGATCGAACTCCTTCATCAACTCCTGTGTCACCGCGTTACCGGCCACCGGTATACTGCGCGTGAAGATGCGATCCCCCTCGAGGAAGACGAGATTGCTCGAACGCGCGCCGACGTCGAGGATCATGGTGCATTCGCCATCATCCTCGTAGTTGTAGCGGCAAGCGTTGTACAGGGCGAAGGGGGCGACATCAACGACGCGGGGCTCCAGGCCGGCGCCTTCAACCGCATCGGTGAGCTTCTGTACAAGTTCCGCTTTCACCGCAACGAGCATAACGTCCATATCGGCATCATCGTCGCTAAGGAGTTGGTAATCCCAGACCACTTCGTCGATTGGAAAAGGAACGTTCTGTTCGGCTTCGTATTCAACGATCTGGCTGATCTTGTCCCGCGAAACCGGCGGCAGTTTCACAAAACGCGGAAAGACTATCTGACCGGAAACGGAGAGCATCAGCGGCCCCGGACGAAAACCGTGTTCACGCATCATCTCATTGACCGTCAAAGCGAGATGCGGACCCATATCAACGTCGCTCTCGCCATCCGCCGATACGGGCGAGAACGCGTATTTCTGAAGTTCCAGCCCGCCGTTTGACAGGGCTACAAACTCGGCCATCGTGATCTGGTTCGCGCCGATATCGAGCGCTAGAAATTTCTTTCCTTTTGCCATGGTTAGATAACCGGTATCGAATTCCGTGCGATACCCGTCGGTTTCGCGTCAAGCAGACGCTTGTGGGACTCGTTATTGACGACTGACTCCATAGTCGTCCACGTTAATGAACGCGAAGGGCGTCGCCGAGCGGCGCAGGAGAATGCCCTCCTTGGTTTCGAGCTTAGCATTTTCCCACCACTTGCCACTCTTCTTTATATCCTCCACCGCTGCGTCGCTCACCTCCGCCTGCGTACGCCCGTCGGCCTGCACGACCGCGGCGACGGCGACGACCTGACCCCAACGCTTGAGCGCATTCGGCCGGATGTAGACCGCACCCATGTGGTCTTTGCCGCGCGGCATGTCGACATAAACGTCGGATTGGCGGCAGAGGAGATACTTGTTCTTTCCATCTTCCTTGCGTACCAGCAGGGCATAGTACTCAATGGCGACTTCATCGAGCCAGGGCAAGCTGGTATCAAAGGTGATTCGAATACGGGCCCAGTCGCCCGGCGTTCGGGTCGAGCGTCGTATGCTTGTTGCATAGTTTGGGGTCTGGACCAAGCCGCGACGGCCGATACCCTCAATCTTACGGACCTTCAGCACGATCTCATCGCCGATCCCGGCGCGCCCCTGCGCCTGCACGACGGCAGCACTCAGGATAAGCATGGCGGCGGGGATCGCCATTGTTATCAGATTCGATAACCGGTCATTCATATGCAGGATCTCCTTCCGAAGAAATGGCTCAATAGCAATATTCGTCCATTTGTCGCAATCTCAAAACACGATACCAAGACGAGATCATCGGCAGTCCGATCATCAAGCCCATGCTAACGCTCCATGTACGACGACTCAAACCGAAAAGCCCGTATCCCCGTCTGACCGAGGGTTAGCGAGCCAGCATCGGAAGATATCGTGATACAAGTCTTGATATATCGCTGGAATAGCGCCCTGTCAGGGGGCGGGGGGGTTGACGACTGCCCGCGCCCCCTGTTAATATATTAGGATCTTGGCGGGAGTATCGGTTAGTACCCCTCCGTACAAAACGAGTTACGTACCTGCAAATCAAGTATTGCGGTGACCGAAGTCGCCGATGTATGCTTGGGAATTGTTATATCGGGGTATCGACCAAGTCAGATGAAAGACGTAGCTATGGACAAGGCAATGCACGGATTTAAGCGCTGGATACTGGTGACAATGATCGCTGCGGGCATCGTGACCTCGGCGGATGCGGTGACGAACGATGCGACCGGTACGCCTGTTACCGACAGCTTCGAAACGTATGGGCTCGGCGTCGCGCTCACAGGCGGCACGAACGGCTGGTATGCCTCGGATGCCGAAGCGGCCATCGTTACCAACGTGTTCTATAAGGACTCCACGATTTACAGCAACTCGTACTCCGCGATCAATCCCTACCCCATCAATACCTATACGCACGATGCCGCCACAAAGGTACTGTCCCTGCTCGATGGCTGCGTGACCAACCTCACCATTGCCTCGAATGAAGTGAATACCTTCGTGTGGATCGACACCATTTTGCAGCCCACACTCTGGACCGAGGAAACGCCACCATCAGGCGCCACGAACAGCGGCAATCATCTCACGATGTACTTTGATTCAAACGGCGTGATGAACGTTTACTTTACGACAAACGTCGCCGTCAACTCTGGGCAGGGCGAAGACGGATGGGCCGTTTTCAATACCGCCAAACTGACGACGAACCAGTGGATCCGACTCACGCTCAAGATGGACTATTTCAACACAGCGGTCCCCTTCTCACGAAAATACTTCCAGATTTTTGTGAACGGCGTACAGCAGACCAATGAGTTTGGGTATAACAGTAATCAGGGCGCCAACTTCTTGGGGGTAGAGGGCGGAATGTGGTTTGCGATCTCAGATGCGACCGCACTCCAGATGTCGAAGATGATCATGAAAAATACGGCGGTCATAGACGACCTCGTCATAACGACCAACGAGATTTTCTCCGGCGTCACACACAGCATCACATCCACGGCTACGGCCGGCGGACTTATTACGCCCGCTGGAATTATCCAAGCCCCGGACGGCCCCAACTTTACGTTCAACTTCTTCCCGGATCCTGGCTTTGCCGTCAGCAACCTCGTGATCGACGGCGTCACGAATTATGGCGCCGCCTCCAGCTATACATTCGTGAATGTCACCAATACTCACTCCATCCACGCAAACTTCGCCTCAACCGGGGGAGAGACCTCTACGACCAACGGCGTACCGCATGCCTGGCTGGCGCAATACGGTATCAGCACAGATGATGATACGGGGGACACCGACATGGACGGCCAGAAGGACTGGGAGGAGTACTACGCCGGCACCATTCCGACCGACTCGAATTCCTCCTTTCAAATCCTCGATCAATGGGTAACCAACGGCAACTACATCGTCTGTTGGCTCGGCAGCACAAACGGGTCAACCAACGCCTATCACATGCTCTGCAGCACGAACCTGGCGGACGAGGGTGCATGGACGGAAGTCGCGCTCGTACCGAAGACCCCGCCCGCGACCAACTACTGGACCAACGCGGTCAGCGTCTCGCCGATCTCGTACCGCATCCAGGTCGATGCTCCGTAGTCCCGCCGACTCGATCCGTGTAACTTTGAGACAGCCGTTCATTACTGGTCGGCTGTTTTTCTTACCGCTGAATGGTGACCCCGCACCGTTCTTTCCCCCTTTTCATTCTTCATATCTCTACGCATCGACTACACGGTCTTTGCAATAATTTGACAGGTGGCCGACTTGGTTGCCGGGCTCAGATACGCTATAATACACCCATGAAGTGTCGAAATGCGTGGGTGCGATCGCGCCCGGGACGAAGTCTACTTATCGTAGGCCTTGGCGTCCTGTTGTCCGGCCCTGTTGCGACGGCCGACGTCACATCGGATGATTTCGACGCCTGGCCCAGCATTTTCGGCGGGAGTTTTTCAATCAACGGATGGGTGGCCAACGATGCTTATGTCTGGAACTTCTTTGGAGACACGTCCGGCGACAAAGCAGTCTGGCTGATCAATGACGGCACCTTTCCAGATACATACCTCCGTACTCCTTTTATGACAAACGGTATTGGGACATTGACCTTCAACGCCAAGAATCACAACGGCAGCCCGATATCCTTTCAGATTCAGCGATCAAGTAATAACGTCACATGGACACCCCTCGTTACGCTGACCCAGCTTTCGACTGCCGTGTGGTCAAACTACGTGGTCGACCTCAACATCTACGAGTCAACGTACATCCGGATCTTCAAATCCCAGGCCACCGGCGGGAATATCCTGCTCGGGCTTGACGAGGTCGCGAGCGACAATCCACCCCAGATCGTCACCATCTCCGACGTCGTCACAACGCCCGATCCCGTCTTCCTCAACGATGCGGTGCATGTCTCCTCTACGATCGTACCCAGTTCCCTGGCCACGAATGTCGCGGTGACGAATTTTTGGCGGATTGGGAACGCGGGCCCGTTCACTGCCATTCCCATGATTACAAACGCGACGGCCAACGGGTACGTTACGCAGACGAAAATTCCGGGACAGCCACTCGGCACGCTGATCCAGTATTATATCAACGTCCATTTTGAAGGCTTCGAGGCAGCCAGCCCCACCAACGATCCCGCCGCCGGCGCGGCCGATCCCCGATCTTATACCGCGCAGGAACGCCCCTTCAACACCGGCTTCGATCCGAACAAGATGTTCGTGATCGATGACCTGCCGGGGCAGATGCATCTTTTTACCGACTTCGCCTGGTTGGGTCTTTCCGAGACCTCGACGGTCGTCAATCCCCAGTTCCGAATTCGGGGTGTCAGTACAAACGGCGTGACGACCAATGTCTGGGGTGACGCGGCACCGGAGACACCATCCTTCGTCATGTTGGGTACGGCTGTCGTCGGGCAGGCAGCCATTCCTATTACGGGCACCTACTCCGGCCAGTTCGCGACCGTCTTCTACGAATCGAACGAGGTCTACGACGTGCGGCAGGCCGTCTTTCACAAATTCGACAACTGGCCCGATACAGGCAGCTATGACACGACGACCGATGATGGATGGCGCGCCGAGGACGTGTTGATCGAGAATCCGGTGGACGAGTCGTTGCGCCTACGCACCAAGGGCGCGTACCTGTTCAGCAACGGAACGGCCAACATCCGATCGCCCCAACTCGAGGATGGCTACGGCCGTATCTCCCTGTGGTACCGCAACGCGGAGACAGATGCCGACCCGCCCGCCGCCTTCCACCTGCAGAAGTCGCAGACGGGCGGGACCAACACTTCGGAGTGGGCCACGTTCCATGTCGTGGACTCGATCACAGCGACCAATTTTCTGTTTTTCACCCAGACATTCAACGACCGCTACGCCACGCATGTCCGTGTTTTGAACAGCAGCTCGAACGGCGGCGGCCGACTGGCCGTGGACGAATTGATGATCGCCTATGCCGGTTCCGGCGTCGCCCTGTCCGGACTGACCAACGCGCCCCTGGCCCCTGCATTGACCGAAAGCGTGATGATCAGCGTTGATGTCGAACCACGCGCGGGCGCAACCAACGTCAGCGTCACGCTCTACCACACCGATTCCAACGGCGTCTGGCAGTCGATCGCCATGACGCACAGTGCCGGCATCACCTACCAGGCATCCACACCGATTCCGGCCGGTTCCGGCGCGCTTGCCGCCGGAACGGGACCGGTGCAGTACTTTGCGGAAGTCACGTTCGACGGCATCGACAGCGCGACGGCGAGTCCCACCTATATTCCCGAAGGGCTAAGCAATGCGCCCGCCTTCTTCACCGTTCAGCGCGCGCAGGTGAGCATGAGCAATCCGCTTGTCTCGCCCGATCCCCCGCTGTACGACGGACAGATTTTCTTTGAGGTTGATATTGCGCCCCTGTTCCAGGCCACGAACATCAGCGCCACGGCCTATTACCGAATTGGCGACTCCGGCGGCTTCACGCCCGTTTCAATGACGGGCGAGAGCCACTTTGCTACTTCAGCCGGAGTCGGTCCCTTTCCCGCGCCCGGAACCCGTGTCGAGTTCTATTACGAGGCGGCGTTTACCGGCCCTGCGGCCCTCACGCCGACGAACTTCCCACCGGGCGGCGCCGGGGATCCGTTCTCCATCGTTCTACGCAAAGCGGTGAACAGCGGACTGGGAACAATGGACGTCGTCGGGTCCTTCAACACAAACCTGCTCCTTGTGGACGATTACGTCTGGATCGGTGCAGCGTCGACCCTGACCAACATTTCCGGCGGCACCTACCAGTACGAATCGGGCGTGAGCAACTGGGGCGACGTCGCGCAAAGCCGTACCAACCTTCCGATCGACGGCATCGTGGAACCGGGCGCGGCTCCCATCCAGATCAGCGGCACCGTATCCGGTGACATTGCGTTTGCCATTAACGAAACATCGCTGACCTACAATGTGCAAGCCGCTGTTCACGATAACTTCGAAACCGGCTGGGCGGGCGGCTCGACCAGCTTTGGCAATCATTCGCATCCTGAAGGCTGGATGACCTTCGACGCGCGGCGCACCACCGGGGGCGAGGTCGCGCAGGCATACGGACAGGCCGGCAGTGCACTCCTCCTGCGCGACAGCAATCC
>CAJWTS010000033.1 GCA_913047795.1 uncultured Verrucomicrobiota bacterium
ACAGCTTGGCCATGGAGGGCACGAGGAGATGTCCGGAGACGCTGTCGTGCTGCAGTGTCGTGCAGGCAGGCATGGTGCATGCATGGGCAGCGCAAGGGCTCACACAGGGCTATGAAGGGTTTCTTTAAGGACGTCCGAGTGAAAGGTCGCCAGGAAGGTCGCCAGGAGGATCAGCCCGACAAGTCCTGTCGGCGACACAATCGGGAAAATGACGCGCCGCGACGAGATCCACGAGTTGTGCTTCAATTCCTGTCCGACGTGAGTCATGATGCTTGCATTGTACGCAGCCGGAAATCCAATGCAATGGCAACTGATCCGATAGAACCCGATGAGATTCTGCCACCCGAATCAGAATCTGCACGATCCGAATCCTCACGCCGGAAGCCTTGGGAGCAGTGGAAAGCATCGTTTGGCCCCGTCCTGCTCGGCGTGGCAATAGACCTGCTGGACTTTCTTACCTTCGGAGTGCAGGGCTTGCGGATTGGTTTCCTGTTCGGGGCCCTCGCCGCCTACTTCCTGTGCAGCCTGCACCGGATCCCCTTTCGCTACAAGGTGCCCCTGGCATTCGCGGCCGGGATCTACTGCATGCTTCCCGCAACGGAGCGGTTTCCGCTGGGCACCCTGATCGGCATCATCACGCGTTGGCGCGGGCGCTGAATTCACCACTCGCAGCCCGGCGTGACCTTGCGTGATTTTCCTTTCGACGTTAAGATTGGTGGCATGAAGGCACTCCTCACATGTATACTCCTGCTCGCAACCACGATGACACACGCCGAATCAGAACCGCCTGCCGCGCGAGCCGACGGCAAGCAGAAAGACGCCACACTCGCGACCTTCGGGGCCGGATGCTTCTGGTGCGTCGAAGCTGTTTTCCTGCGTACCGAGGGCGTGAAATCAGCCGTTTCCGGCTACACCGGGGGACACACCAAGAATCCGACGTACGACGATATCTGCAATAAAGATACGGGCCACGCGGAAGCGATTCAGATCGAGTTCGACCCGGAGAAGGTAAGCTACGACGAACTGCTGAATCTCTTCTGGCGTTCACATGACCCGACGCAACTGAACCGGCAGGGCAACGATGTGGGAACGCAATATCGCTCGGTTATTTTCTACCACAGCGATGACCAGCGTACAGCCGCCCTGGAATCGAAGAAGAAACTGAACGAGTCCGGGAAATTGCGCAAGCCGGTGGTCACGCAGATCAGCGAGGCATCAACGTTCTACAAGGCCGAAGCATACCACCAGGATTACTTTAGCCGGAATTCCCAGCAGCCCTACTGCCGCTTCGTGATCGAGCCGAAACTCAAGAAGCTCGGGCTCGACAAGTAGCGCTCCGGACTCAAAAATCGTCGCCTGGTTCCGCCTTCTCTTTGTAGATGTTGAAATCCAGCGACTTCAACACGTAGAGCGGCAAACCGATTTCGGTAAAATTATCGCTCTTGCCCTGCAGTACGTTGTTCTGCAAATCGACCAGGTCGAACGTTACCGAACCCATTTCACGAAATTCGGCTCGAACGTCATTGCGTCGGCGGCGGGCGCGTTCTGCGCCCGCGTCTGAAAAGATGATCTCCGTCACACGCTTGATGGGGACCGTCAGCGTGGCGTACGAGGTCTCGAATATCACCGTTTCATCCGCGATCGACTTGAGCTTGCCCGAGATCTTGTCCCTGTTAATAAACCGGATCAGGTCCTCCTCGACCCTGTTGACGGCTTCGCCCTGCTCGGGAATTTTTCCATCCCACTCCGATACACGGATCCCGGATATACGGAGATCCCTATGACTGTGTGGATAAAAGACCAGCCCGGTCCCGCCACCGGCAAACGCATTCGCATCGGTCCAGGACTTGACCACGCTGCCGTCAATCAGGAACGTGAAGGTTCGTGCCGCCTTGTCAGCCAGGATCTGGACGCGAACGCGACCTGGTTGGTGCTGCTTGAACTGCGGCAGGCTCATGGTACCCAGGTTCTTCGCTCCGCCCTGTGTCGAATACCGGTACATGTAGCCGCTCGCCCCCGAAACCTGCATCATATAGCAGTTTCCCGACACGCTCTGCAGATTGTCCGTGTAAAACGAAATACTGAAGGCGGGATAAACGCGCCAGGCGGCATAAAACTCGATGTTGGCCTTGTCCGGAAACGTCTCAAGCATCCGGCCGATCGTGGCCTGCTGCACGCTGTACAACCTGCCCTTCTTGTACTTCCATGTCGCCGCGTTGTTACGCCGCGACATGGCCCAGCCATCCAATCCTTTCGGCCCCTCGTATGCCACGGAAGATACGCCGATCGTTGGATCGATGCGCTTCAGCATGGCCCGCAGAATCGTGACATCGCCGGCATAGGAGGTCCTCAGCAACAGCGCGTCCGTCGTGAGAGAGACGATTTCTCCAAGCAGTTGATCGCCGTTGGACAAGGTCACGGCCGCCGTATGCGCCGCCGCAGCGACCTGTGCATGTCGCTGCCCGAGCTCAATGCTCGAGATACCTTCGGTCGACAGATAAACCGCGTCCTTGATCCAACGATGCTGCCAGCGCAGACCGTACGGACCCGGTACAGCCGATACAAGCGCGCCTCGTATCACATCTTTGTTCATCAATGTCAGCCGATCGACCTGCTCCGCATCCACGAACCCCGGGTCCGTGACCTGCCCCCACCCCGCGCCGGGCGCGCTGCCCAATACGGTGATCGCCAATAGCGTTGCCGCCAGTCGCGTTCTCATCATCTCGCTCCCATCGCTAGCTGTTTACCCGGACATCGCGCATCAGGCACACTGGTATAAATCGATCTGTAGGCGCGACAACGCTGGTTACCCCCATAAGGCTTATCGATACCGCCTGCAGGTCCGCTTAGTATGCTAACGCGGGATCGCTGGCTGATCAAAGTCTTTCCACGATCGACGACCAGGGGACGCCGGACACGTCACGGGGTCGTCTGATCGATCGTGACTTCATCTGCATATTCGTCCCGGTCATGCCAATCGCTGCGTGTAACGTTCCACGCACGAGCCCAGTAGATGAACGGCGTATCCAGCACGGCGATCACAAGCTTGAAGACGTACTTGAACAGGGCCAGTTCGATGGCGGTCCCCAGGTCCAGCAGGGCCCACCAGACGACGAGGCTGTAGATCGTGGTATCGATGGCCTGCGAGACTGCTGTCGACAATGTGTTGCGCAGCCAGAGATGACGTCCCCGTGTGGCCTTTTTTATCATGTGAAAAAACCAGACGTCGTGACGCTGACTGACCAGGTAGGCCAGCATCGATCCCAAAACAAAACGCGGCGTGAATCCGAACAGAAACGAGAGGGCGCCGTGCGCATCCGCTGCAAGTTTCGACGTCTTCTCGCCTACCGGGGTCGGAACAAACAGCAGGCTGAGCGTCATGACAACGACCACAACGATATTAGCCGCAAACCCGATCATGACGGCCCGGTTGGCCTCGCGCTTGCCGTAGCGTTCGCTCAGCAGGTCCGTCGCGAAGTAGATGCCTGAATACAGGATCACACCCAGGCTGGTGTTCATGCCAAAGACATAGACCAACTTGGGTCCCTGCAAATTGCACAAAAGCACATTCAGCACAATGACGGCGTAGAGCCCCGTCTTACCGAAGAGCCGAAACATCACCAGCGTCAGGCTCAGATCGAGACAGACCGTCAGAATCCAGAGCAGGTTCTGCTGCTGGCTAAAGAAATCTGCAACGGATGGCGGTATCATGCGAACGCTCTATACGAGAATCAGGATTGCAGGAACCACAACGAGTACAGCCAGGACGGCGGCGCGGTACATCTTGATGGCTTGCATCTTATGCCCTGCTGCGATCGCCTCGCCGACGCGCACGGCTTCTTGCGGGGTGGGGTTTCCCGTCATGCATGCCTCCCCATTCCTTGCGGGCCTCGTCGTGACGATGCCGACGATCCACTACGGAACCATGATCCATAGTCTTTCGCATGTCGTCAACCATCTGGTACAGTATCGCTATGCGACCCGGTTGCTTAGCCCTCGTCTTGCTCATCTTGCTGAGTGGTGGAGCCACGGCCGTTACGAAAGATGGTGCGGGCTGGGCGGTGCATTACAATCTCCCCGACCAGGACACGCGCCATGCCACGAGCAAGAACGCCCATGAATACGTCATTCGTGACGTCATGCTCCGCCGCATAAAGGCGCTCAAACGCGGGAACCACGCCACCCTTGCAACCTTCACGCTCTCCGGCGGATCGGATTGCTGCGGCGCCGCCGGACCAATACTCCGTGCCGTCGACAAGGCACTCGATCGTGGCGCAAGCGTCGCGTTCGTAACGTCTTCACACATTGATCCCCTGAAAAAGCTAGGCACCTACTCCCTGCAGGATCTGACCTCGCGCAAGAGCAACCCGCTGAAACATTATCAGGACAGATCCCACCGTGGGATCATGCACCATAAACTCGGTCTGTTCGACTACGGCCTCGGCAAGCGCTGGGTCGTGGTCATGTCCTGGAACTTCACGGGCGGCGCGAGCTCACAACAATGGAACATTGCCGTGGAGCTCAAGAACGAGAAGGCTTATCGTATCTACGAGAAAGAGATGGAGGAATTCGCCGCAGGGCGTTTCCACGATCACCCCGAGAAATCTCATAAACACGATGGTTCTTTCACGATCAGCGGCGGCTGGGGCAAGAGCGATGTTCGCTTCGCCCCCTACGTCAGTAGCCGCTCCGGCGGCAACAATGCGGCGACGGATATCCTCAAAGCCATTCGGTCGGCCAAAAAGGAAATCGTCTTTGCCCTGAACCGTTTCACCGTGCAGGAGATCGCCGAGGCGTTGGTCAACGCAACACGGCGCGGTGTACGCGTCCGGGGTGTGGTGCCCAACGGCGACACGACCGGCAAAGGCAGCAGCCGCCAGGTCGTCGCGTACCTCAAGAAGCAGGCCGCGCGGACTAAGGGAGACGGGGTCCAACTACTGGTCGCATCCAGTCGTGGCGACGGATCCACGCTCGACGCCGGCGAACGCGACCTTGTGCACACCAAGTACATGGTTATCGATCCGACGAGTGCACGCCCGCTGGTGATCCACGGCAGCGCCAACTGGACAGCCAGTGCGCTTATCTTCACCGACAAGAATGACGAGAATGTCTGTTTTTTCCGGCACCGTGGAATGGCCCGCGCTTTTCTCGATCACTTCAATAAACTCACACGCACATCCAGTCGGTAGAGCCGACTGCGGCACGCCAGCCAGGAATTCAGCTCTTTTCAATACCGATGCTCCGCGCTACCGTCTGTCAAAATGAAATCAATATCCCTCACCGCAGCCATTCTCGCAGCCGTTCTCGCCTGTCCATTGTTCTTCACCGGATCCGCGCGTGGTGCCGACCGGGAGGTCCTGCTTGAAATCGAAATCCGTGGCATACAGGCCCTCACCAACGCCATCGCGCAGATGGCCGCTGCACTTGACGCACAGGCCCAGGCGCCGATGGCGACAGAAGCGCTTCAGGGCAAGATATCGCCAATGGGCATGGCCGGACTGGACAAGACGGGGACCCTGCGAGTGATGTTCTTCGTGCCCGACCAGGACCCGATGCAGTCCTTACCCGATTACGTGATCATGCTGCCGGCCCAGGACGACGGCAGCACGCTGATCAAGCAATTTGGCCAACCCCTCGCACCGCTCGACGATGCCGTTGGCGAGTACGCGTCCCCGGGTGCTACCGGGCAGGTCGCGTCATCTATATTCGCAGCGACTGTGAAACGGTACGTCGTGTTGAGCGCGAATCGAGATCTCGTGAACATGATACGCACACGCATCCGTTCCGGCGCACTCGTGCCGGCAGACAAGATACCCGTCCGCGGTACGGTCGCGCTGAATCCCAACATGGCGGCGATCGCACGCCTGTTCTCGGAAAAAATGAATGACAACGCCGACGCCATGAAGGATCTTCCCCAGGCCCAGACCGGTGGAATGAACAGCGCCGCCATTCTCAAGGCGGAAGCAGATGCGCTGCAGGACATTCTGGTGCAATTTCGATCCTGCTCACTCGGTTTCGCCGGCAACCGGAAGAACTTCAGCATCTATACGCGCGCGGAAGGCAAACAAGATACCTGGATGGCACGCTCCTTCGCCGCTGCCCGCAAACCCGACCCCATCTACTACAAGTTACTGCCCGAAAAGTGTTTCTGGACACAGGCCGGGCACTGGTCCGAATTCGATAACTTCATGGATGGATACAATGCCTTCCTATCCAGGATGTATCGCAGCATGGGGCCGCAATGGAGCGGTGTGGAGCAAATCGTGTCGGATGCGACCAAGAAACTCAAAGGGGTCTTTCCCGGCGACTACGCCTACGGCATGCTCGTCGGATCCGACGGCGCACCGTTCGGCGCAGTCATGTACGCCGCCGTAACCGACCCCGCGCGGATGCAAAAGGTGATTGATGAGTCGATCGACGCCTTCCAGGAAAAACAAAGCGATCAAGAAACCGAGGGCATGAAGGTCTCGATCAAACGCGGTGCCAGGCGCGCGTACAAGGAAACGCCCATTCAGGCCTACCGACACAGCTTCGTAATGCCGCCCCAGGCGAACATGATGACCCCGGGCATGAGCGCGTGGACCAACATGACGTACGAGATCGCCTACCTCGACAAGATGTACGTCGTCAGCATGGGGTCCAGTGCCGAGATGGATCGCGCGCTGGACCGCATCAAGAACCCGGGCGAAACCCTCTATGACCAACCCGCCTTCAAACAGCTTTTCCCCAAGCTATCCGGTGACCCGGTACGCGTCTCCACGTTCTCGGTACTCGGCTACATACGCATGCTGATGACCATGATGATGGGCGCCGCACCGCCCATGCCACAGGCGTCCGGGAACGGCCTCTGCAGCTATACGATCGTGCGGGACGGTGTCCATTACAGCGCCACGCGCATTTCCTTCGACGAACTGAAGACCGTGAAGATGATGGCTCCCATGCTGATGATGGGCACCGGCGCCATGCAGCCGCCCGGCGCTCCGGCGCCACCTGCCGGCCCTGCCCCCTGAGCCCGGAAACGCGCACAGGTCACGCCGGGGATCATCCCACCGGTGCGCAAGGACAGCTCGAACCCTCCCGGACGAGCGTATTGACGCCGTTCCAAATTGCCCTGGGGGTTCACACGATCGAGTCGAGCACCTGACGGACAGTCTAATCACCATCATTACGATGCATCGATATGAAGTTATAAACATAACATTCTGGCGCACGTTTTTCAAGTCGAATCAGGATTGAACATGAAAATATCTTTTGGAATTTTAGCGACAACACTCGCATGCCCTGTTATAATCGCGTCACTCCGAAAGAGGAGGCACTGAAACTGCCTTAGTCATGTGCGCCATGTAGATCTGCTTCGGGTTAACAAGTAAGTTAGATATGTCTAGCCCCCGCGAGGGCCGACCCCGGAACGACGAAGCACCTGCATGGCGCACGCTGCCATCAAGCCTTCTCCGAACGCAGTTCTCGCGCTACGGGAGCACGATGCCAGCAGGTTGACCCCCGCAATCAACACAAGATTATCGCCGATCTGATCCATAAAACAACAGGCTCCCCTCCCCTGCACACTCCGCCACCAACTGAAATCGAACGTGTTCGTGCCTTAGCCGGAGAACTGGATCGCATCCGTGAGGATGCCGCACAGCTCAGCCGGGTCGTGAAGCGGCGCGAACGCGGGTACTACGACCACGCGGATCACGAGGCCGTGGCCTCTATCCTGTTTCGTTTCATCGGCTGCCGCGAAGCGCTCTGGGAACTGATCCGCCTGGCGGATCACGATCCCTCGGCGGCGAACAGCGAATCCGCACGGATGCGGCAGTTTCTGGTCGCTTACAGCGCCGCGGTACATCTCGTTTATGCGAGCAGCGGCTTTGTCCGCGAGATCATCGGGGACCGCCAACTCCGGGACAAGCTCAACGAAGGGATTCAGGCCTACGACATACCGCCCGGCACCTTCGATCGGGTCTTTCAGAACGTTACGTCAATCGACCACATTCAGCGCCTCAAGGCGGAATGGGAGAATTTTACCGCCGAGCTGCAGGACAAGACGTCACGCCTCTCCATTCTCGTCGCTGGGGACGCCGCGTACGCCGAACTCATTGAGGAGACCTGCGAACGCTATCCGCCGGCGATGGAGAACATTGAAAGGATTCTGGAGGAGACCGCGCTGCTGCTCCCCGACGTGCGCAATCGACTCCGTCACAGCGAAATCGGGCGCGTCGCTAAATCCCTGCAGGCGGAGTTCAGAGATTTGCTTTACAGCGCGCGCGGCACACTTTTCGCGAACGTGAGTCGACTGAAGAATCCCAGCGCCGCTCTGGTTACCTTCAGCCCGGATCAGCTGGACCATGTGTGCCGCATGTTGCAACCCGGCGATATTATTTTGACCTATACGTCGGGCTACATGAGTAACCTGTTCTTGCCCGGTTGCTTCAAGCACGGCATAACCTACGTCGGCTCAGTCGAAGCGCGTGCTGCAGCGGGGTTGGTACCGGAGAACATTCAACCCCTGCCCGGCGCCCGGCACGATCAGGTGATCGCCGCGCTGGAGACCGATCGACTGGCCGGCGGCATGCCCGCCGACGTCATTGAAGCGGTGGCGGAAGGGGTCATCTTTAATTCACTCGAGCACCTCATGACAACGCATGTTAACCGCATGCTCGTTTTGCGGCCGGTTATGACCGGCGCCGAGCGTGTTTCGTTTCTGACCGCCGTCTTCGCCTTGCTCGGTGCGCAGTACGACTTTCGATTCGATTTTGGCGAGGCCACCTATCAATGTTGCACCGAAGTCATCTACCGCAGCCTGAATGGTCGGGGACATGTGCGCTTCAGCCTGACACCGCGGCTCGGCACGCCGACACTCAGTGCCGATGACATCGTGCGCCAGCACCTCGATTCAGAGGATGTCGCATTCGAAACCGTCCTGCTGGCGATGGACAAAGGCGACAGCCACGCCGTGATCCACGAGGGCCCGGGCGCCGATGCGCAGCTCCGCCGACTGATGGAGGGTGAACCGGGTGGCTGAGTTTCTCTCGACCGTCGGAGTCTGGATCGGGTGGGCCGCTGTCGGCCTCATCTGTATCGCAGGCATCCTGCTTTCATGCCTCACCCTGTCCGGCACATGGCTCGTCGCGCTTGCCGCGATCATCGCCGCCCTGCTCAGCCACACGGCGTTTCCCGGCGCCGTCACGATCGTCATCTTCATCGCCGTCTGCATCGCGGTCGAAGTGATCGAATCCGTCGCAGGCTCCATCGCGGTCACGAAGCGCGGTGGATCGAAAGCCGGCGGCTTGGCAGCCTTCGTCGGCGGACTGGCCGGCCTCTTTCTCGGGGGCTTCATCCCGGTTCCGATCGTCGGCAGCCTGCTGGGGATGCTGGCCTGCAGCTTTGGACTGACTTATCTCGTCGAATGGTGCCGGTTGAAGGCCACGGACTCGGCCACGCACATCGCGCGTGGTGCGCTGATGGCACGCGTCTTCGTTGTATGCTTAAAAGTGGCCACGACGCTCGGCATGATTGCCTACCTCGCCATCGGGAGTC
Source organism: uncultured Verrucomicrobiota bacterium (assembly GCA_913047795.1). Classification (GTDB taxonomy): domain Bacteria; phylum Verrucomicrobiota; class Kiritimatiellia; order CAJWTS01; family CAJWTS01; genus CAJWTS01. The sequence continues at coordinate 9,538 of CAJWTS010000033.1, forward strand.
TCGTTGATTGAAGCCGCTGCCCGCGTACGGATCAGTCCGAATCGGAAGCCGACGTCCGTTGGTCTTTGTAACGCAAGGACGTGACCAGGCCCCGGGCATTCTGCTCCGTCTTGCCCTGCGCCTTGGTCGTCGAAATCGTAATGATCGCCAGATCGGGGCTTCGAAAAAAGAACCACTTCCCGCGGAACCTGCGGTCCTTCGCGACGACGTAGTGGAACCCCTTTACACCGGAGGCGGTTGTAAATACCCCCATCGGCCGCGGCGGCGCGTCCTCGTGGGTGCCCGCCCACTTCTTGCGCTCACGCCTGCTATAGGACTTCAGATTAAAGCCCGCGTAATCGTTGACGTTACGCGTCTCAAGCGTGAGGCGCATGGCGTCGGAATCGGAGGCACAGGTCGACAGGAACTCCTCGCGCCTGCCCAGTTGGTAATCTCGGGGCACGAGGAGCGACCACCCGTCCTTCGGGCTGCTTTTTTTTCCCTGGCGCAGAACATGATAGGGTAGCGCGCGAACGTCTACCTCGTAGCCGTCTTCTATGACAAGGATCCGCTTTGCATCGCTTTCCGGGAAAAGCGCGCGCGCGGAGTACTCCCCGGCCCGTAGTTCCTTCCTATGGTCCACATCCACGCAGCGTTCGATTGAAGTCCGGCGCCCTTCCGCATCCAGTTCGTAAAGGGACTCGTTAATCTTCATCACGGCCGCCTCGCGGAATCGGAACAAGACACGGACCTCGGCTTTCGGGTCCTTTACATTACTGACTTCGAGAATAATCGGCACGGTCTTGCCGTCAGTCATCGTCGCCTGGGCAGCGAGATGCCGGGCGTCGATCGGTTTGAAAAGTTCCACATCGCGACAGGTGCCGTGGAACGTTGGATCATAGCGGGCCCAGAGACGCTCGATGTGCGGCATCGCGCTGGCACGAATGTGCGATTTCGCCGCGAGACTGCACGTCACCTGGCTACCAACGAGAACCTCCAGATCGAACGTGACAGACTCGGGAAACACGATTTCACCCAGATAACGACCGGCCCTTTTAACCCTGGTCAATTCGAAGCGCTCATGGCGAAGATCCTTGAAGGCCTCGTAACGATCAAGCATGGCAGCAAGCGCGCCCGCAGCGGCCTTGGCCCCGAGCGCCCGCTGCATTTTTGTGATGCCCCCCACGAGCTTGCCGGATGCCAGATTCACATCTGCCGTCAGGTCAAACACCTCATCGCTCTCGAGGAAGGCACGCACCTTGCGCTCGGGAATCTTGGTCACCTCGCCGATTCGAACGCTGATGCATTGCGGTGTCGTCGCCGGCAGATACGGCGGACGGGTAACGGCATTGACCGCCGCAGCGAGCTTATTGCGCGCGCGACGATGGTATTGATCTTTCAGCACGTCGATGGGGAGATACGCTCCGGGAACTATCACGAGAATACCGAGCAGGGTGACCCAAACCGGTACGGTGGAAACGCCGACCCGCGCGGATTGCATGAAGGCGCCAAGCCCTGTAGAGACACCGAACACGATCGGTACCCAGTACACAATGATGTCGGAAAAGGGCTTGATCTTCAGGCTGACGATCGCAACCAGAAGATGAATAACCACGCCACTGACGATACCCACCAGCAGCGGCGTCACCCAGGTCATCGGCATGGTGTATCCCGGACGCGATTTCTTCCCGGCATGACGCTCCTCGAGAATCCTCGCGGCGGCGGACGTGCCACTTTCGGATGAACCCCCGATCACGTCGCCCGCGACGATCTCCCTCTCGCAGCTCGGGCAGTCGATCGAATCTCCGACGTTTTCTTCGGGCACCTCGTAGGCACCGCCACAAAATTTACACGTGAAGTCAGGCATATCGAAAAGACCGGTTCGCGGAATCAGGTTACGTGCGATCCTACCTGCCCGACCTCCGTTCGTCACGGACGAATCACGAGTGCCGGACGACCGGTGAAAACTGTTTGCGATCACTTTACAAACCGATGACACAACAACAGCCGCGGGCTGCCAGCCTGCTGATTGCGCGTAACAGCCTTGCGCTCTTTCACCCGGGCAGGGACACGGAATTCCATACCGATCGCAGGCAACCCCGTATGGCGCACAACACTTGTCGTCCACATGGCCGCCGGATTGGTCTGTCTTGAAACCGCTCTGCCCCCGTTCTCGAAGCGCATCTTGCGACGCTATCCCGGCACGCATCGAATCGACGGTCGCCAAGCCTGCTCTAACGTCGTCCGGTGGCACACACGGGTCCACCACAACGGCATCACATGCGGCAAACTTAATCCTGTGCAAACGAAACACCGTTGTGGTAGAAGAAACCGCAACGATAAAGCCCCTGTTGCGTGGACGTCCGCGCAACGGCGATTCGTTGTACAATGTCACTCATATTCAACGTTCTACGACGCCGGGAGATACGATCCCCCTTCCAACTGTCCGACGAGCAGCGCTCGCAATATCGCGAAGACGGATATGCCGTGCTCGAATCTGTCATTCCCGCTACGGTCCTGACGAAGCTCGAACAGTCCTGCCGCAAAGTTGTCACAAACGTGGACACGCGCGACAGCACGGCGGTCGAGGGCGAGGAGCCGATCGAATCGCGCGCGGGCTATTTTGAGCCCGTTCACCCGAATCAGGACGCATCCGTCGCAGAGTTCTCATCCTGTCCACTATGTGCCGGCGTTGTACGCGGTACGCTTGGCCCGACGGCCTACCTGTTTTTGGCCCAATACACAGTCAAGGCACCCGGAACGGATCTAACCTTCGAATGGCACCAGGATGCCGCGTACCTGCCGCATTCGTCATCACGCACGATCAATATCTGGTGCGCACTCGACGATATGACCGAAGAGAACGGTACCCTGTACTTCATGCCGAACTCGCAGGTCGGGGTCGACACGGAGCAACCGGGAGCCGACAGCGGCGATATTGCCGCGAAACTCGAGGACCAGGTCGGCACCCCGTTCCTGGCTCCGGCCGGTTCGATCGTGGTCTTCTCAAGCTCGGTCTTCCACCGCAGTGGCCCGAATACGACGTCCCAGATGCGGCGCGCGCTCACCCTTGAATTCTCCGAAGAGCCACTGCTCGATCACGAAACGCAGCAGCCCTTGATGTGGGCCGTGCCCGTCCTGCGCAGCGGCGCGACTGTTTGATCCTGTCCGAATCGCCCGTTCACCGATAGACCATGATGCATAAATAAAAACGACAAAAGGAGACACAAAGATGAAAACGAAACTACTGGGACTATTCATTGCCGCGGCCCTGTTCGTCGGCATATCGACGGAAGGTTACGCAAGGGACTCGCTGGGTGTCGGCATCCACTACCTGGAAACGATCGACGAGATCGACGACGGGTCGGGCCTCGACGAAGATTCCATCGCGTGGACCGTTGTCTTTCAAGGCGGCGGCAATGATTTCTTCTCTCTGGATATCGAAGTGGTCCTGATTCCTGATTTCCTGGGCTCCGACGAGGATCTCATCTCCCCGCAGATCCTGGTACAAGTCGGATCGGGCCTCTACGCTGCCGCCGGAGCTGGCATCAACTACTTCGATGGTGAATTCGCCAACGAACCGTATTTCATTCTGCGCGCCGGGCTTGCGATGGAGATTCTCCCCGGTATTTTTCTGGATATCAACGGCAACTATACCGCCACCGGGGACAGCCTCGAAGACGTCGACGAGGATATCGACACGGACACGATTATGTTGGGCGCTTTTGCGCGGATCGAGCTGTAAGGCTCGCGTCGACTCGACACATAAGGGCCGAGCGGCAGGACAGGGGTCCGCCGCTCGGCCTTTTGCTGTCTTGGACTCCGGACCAAGCTTCTTTACCGCGGCACAATCGTTCTGCTACAAGCGGTTGGCAAGCGACGCAAAAAATCGCATGCGGAGAGGAGACTGCGGATGCACTGGTACTACGTCAGTGGCGAGGAACGCCTGGGCGACTTTTACCTCGGCCATCGCACGCTGGGTTTGATGGAGCTGTTCGGATACTTGATCATCTGGCTGACCTTGATTGGTGTCTGGGTCAAGGAGGGGCCGACCGCGGCGATCCCCATGCTCGTCATCCTGGCCTTCGCCCATCTCAGCGATTTCGCCCTCACACGCCACATGGCGTTGAAGGGCCTGATCCCGACCCGCCGCGCCTGGCGCTCGCACGTCGCCTGAAACGGTCGTGCCGGACTATCCGCCTACGCGGCACATCACTGCTCCGGCGGCCGGCGGCGATCGGTCAACATCGCTATCATCAGCATCGCAAACATTCCGGTCGCTACCACAAAACTTGCGTCCAGACCCGCCCGATCGCCGATCCATCCCATCAACCAGGATATCGCGGCAAATCCAGAAACACCGCCGCAAGACAGCAGAATAAACAGCATCGTTGGCTCAACGCCGAGCCGATCGACCGCGTAGGACTGAATGCTCGGCCAGAAGCAGGCGACGGAAAGGCCGACAAAGAAAAGGAGCGCGTAGAGCCCGCTCAGACTCCCGATCCTGGGAACGAACAGGCTAACCCCGAAACCGGCGGCCGCCGATACGAGGATCAGTCGGCGCAGGTGGCGTTGTTCGACGCTGTGGGCGATTCCAAATCGTCCCACGATCATACCGCCGGCAAAAATCGCGGTAGCCAGTCCGCCGGCACGTGGCAATCCGCCGTAGTGAAGCTGCACGTAACTCGCGGTCCAAAACAGGAACGCACTTTCCGCCCCCGCGCCAAAGAACATGGCCGCCATGTAGGTCCAAAAGGTTCGAATGCGCAGGAGCTCTCGCATCTGCGCGACGGCTTCTGAGGCGGATCCCACGGAAACGACCTCGAAACGGACATGATAGAGGTAGAGACACGCGGCCACCACGCCGAACAGTCCCGTGCCGCCCATGATCAGCCGCCAGGAGAAATCGCGCGTCAGCAATTCGCCCACAATCAGCACCGTGGTCAACACGCCGATCGGCCAAAACCCGTGTATCAAGTTGAGGTAGCGGCCCGAGTCCTCCGGATGGAGATCCTGGATCAACGGGGTGATCAGGGCCTCGAGAATTCCGCCACCCAGCCCGATCATCGCGGCCGCCACTAAAACCACCCCGTAGTTCGGAGCCGTGGCGTAAATCATCATTCCCACCGCAAGAACCAGCGCACCAAGACCCAGCAGGCGTACCTTGCCCCAGCGTGCCGCAACCAGTCCGCTGATCAGCATGACGCCCACGAGCATTATCGCGCGCGAAGCTTCGATGCCGCCGCCGCCCGTCAACGAAAACCCCAGATCGTCCGCCAGGATCAGCAGGCAGATCGGCGTCACGACCGCGCTGGCGGAATAGGCCAGGAACGCTGAGGCGGACGCGTAATCGAGCCGATGCAGATCCAGCTTCTTCATGGTGATGCCGCTCCCCGCAGAATGTGTGATTCGAGGTGTGGACCGCGAGACTCAGTGTTCGTGGCCGTGATCGTGCAGGGGGCCGTGCTCGTGGAACACACCGTGCTGATGCATGCGCTGGTGCAACCGGTTATAAGCCGACTCGAGCGTAAGTTGCATCTTGCGGAAGCGCTCGGCATCGGGCCGCGAGGCGAGTGTGTCGACGTAGGCGATCGCACCCTCGATCTGCTTGAGCATCTCGTAGGCGTCCTGTGGGTTGTAAACGGGTTTGTCATCGACGTGGACGCGCACCGCACTGGTATGCGCGGCAATCATGTCGCGACTATCCGGCCGATAGCCGCCGCGCAGCCGCACGGCAATCCAGGTGGAGGCTTCAACCGCCACCGCAACACTGCCCTCACCGGCCAGGACCCCATCGAATTTCTCATCCGAAACCGTTCGCCCGCCCTCGATCACCTCGATCGCCGTCACCGGCACACGCACCGATTCGAAGTTCCAACTGACGTTGAGCGTGCCCCCACCGGCGGAGAGCTCGATCGTACTCCCCGGTACGCCCTCCTCGACCCGCATGTCCAGCAACGGGCCGATCGTCACAAAGGTATGACCTGTGCGCACCGCATCCATCCAGCTCTCGTAATTGAAATCACGATCCCCCAACTGGGTATAAGTGCGTATTCCACCGAGCAAGGCGTCGGCGGACATCTTGTCCGATCCGCCGGTGATAGGCAGGTGGTAGCCCGCATTGAGGAAACGATACCAGTCCGCAACCGCCGCGGGCATCAACTGCCAGCTGAACGGTGAAAAGGTCATGAATTCGATGGCGTTAACAACGTCCAGCACGACGTCGGCCACGCGCTCGAGTTGCGGATTGGGCGCATGCGGCATCACGACCAATCCCTTCTGATCCAGACAGCGCTGGGCCCAATCGGCCATCGTGACTTCCTGGAAGTCCCCGAGCGCGGACTCCGACGGACCGCCGGAGCAGAGCGGATGAATCATCTCGCCGGAATATCCCAGCAGCGAGATGTGGCCCAGGATCTGCATGCGATTCTCCGTGCCCACGCGGCATAAGAACTCACCGTCGTTACCCGGCAGCGTATTGCTGTGGTTTGTGCGTCCGTCAAAATCGCTCACATTGCTGAACATCTCGCCCCACTGGCTGGCCAGCAGATTGACGACATTGATGTCCTCGGCCTCGCCTTCCAGCACCGCCGTTGTGGGCGTCAGAAAATGCACGTGCGTGTCCGCGGTCACCCATCCCTTACCACGCCAGTCGAGAACCCGGTCCAGCTCGAAGACCAGTTCGTTCGTGTCCGCGGCGATCTCCACGGACTCACGCACGGGTGTGACTTCATAGCCGCGCGAGATCTCGACGTACACCGTTCCCAACGGCAGGTCCGCCACGCACTCTCCCCGAATATAGGCGTATGGATTGCGACCGTTGATGAACTCACCATAGTTATCCTCGAACCAGCCGGCGTTCACCTTGCGATGATTGCCCTTGGGCGGCAGGTACTCGCCCGCTGCACCGTGCAGATGCAGACGGACCCCCACCGGGTGACGCGTCGCCTTGTCGATGACCTTGATGGTCACCGGGCGGTGTGCCGCTGCAATCGTCACGACATCGTCGGCGATCTCTTCAAGCGCGTAACGCAATGGTTCGCCGTCCGGACGCCCCACGTAGAGGCAGGCCGCTGGGTGCGCGGCGTATTCAACAATGACGCGGTCCGCCGCAGCATCAGGTTGCACATCGGCATCGTCCGCGCTCCAGCGCTCGGCATCGTAGATGGATTGTTGACGCGCGGAAATGACGTTACCGAGGTCGATGTCGATCTCATCAATCTCACCGATCGCGTTGAATTCGACACCGGGCGGCAACGTCAGCAGCAGTTTGCGACGCGGCGGGTAGCGCAAGGGATGATCAGGCAGTTCGGTCGTGGCGATGCCGTAAACGGCAGATCGTTCCGTACGTGGCTCCAGGCGAACGCTCTTTAATGAGCGATCGGGATGGGGGTTTGCCAACGCGTAAAGCCACAGCCCGCTGCCGCCCCCTTCACGGCCGGATGAATGCCGCACCTCGCCATGCCCATAGCCCTTCGCTCCACGCTCGAGAGCCACCAATTCACGCGTACTCTGTCGGGTCTGTTCGCCAAGAGAAGGAACGCAGGCAAACGCGCTTGCGCCCCAGATGATCGATTCCTGTTGGATCGCGAAGCGGCGCAGAATCGCGTGCGACCCGGTCGAACCGTCGGCGTACTCGAGAACGTAATCGGAAACATGATCGCCCAGGTCGTTGCCCTTCGATGTCAGACCGCCCATCTTGTCCTCGGACGGCTCACGGTTCTCCACAACATGCGCAAAGATGAGATACGTCGCACAGATATCGTTCAACTCCACGCGAACCGGCGCCTGGTCCAGCAGAACGACATTGTTTCCGTCGGCGGATCCCAGGTCGAACGAAATGCCGCGAAAGATCTGCGCGCCGAAGAGATCGGCGATCCTCTCGGATGGAGCGAGTTCTTCCGGCAACTCACCCCGCCGGGCGCTGTAGGCGGTACCGAGGTCAACGGAACTGAAATGATCTGAAGCTGAAATATTCATGCGCGCATCTTACGCAAGTCCCCGATCGATTCAGCATCAAAATACCCCTGGACGCGCCCTATGCCGTTGGCAGACATGCCTGGCCTGTGACGGTGTCCGCGGGACCTGTCCCCAGCCAAGCAGGACCTTACGGATAGAACACTCAATTGGCGGGAGAAGACGGCGTTGCGGGGTCTGTCCCTTTGTGCATGGAGAAGCGATGACAATGTTGGGGATTGAGGGTACCGTGTCCCCTCGGTCCCGAAGAATCGCCTCCCCCGGAGGTCTGCAACATGTCAACCGATCGTGTACAGTCCAATCCGCTCGACGAACTCGAAATCGAAGTCGACTTCATGAATGTCGACGGGACTGATTTCGGGTCATTCAGCCCTGCGGAGCAGATCCGGCACCTCGAAGTCGAGGGGTACGTGGTCTTGCCTGAGCTCCTGGATGCTCACCTGGTCCAAAGACTCAGAGATGAATTGGCGGATCTCCCGGTGCGCGCGAAGAATTACAGCGAATACATCGTCACGTCGGACTCGCAGCAACCCCAGTGGCACAGCCGCGCGGCAGCGGAACTGATCGGCCATCCCCCATTGATCGACTTTCTTACTGACCTGATGGGTCCCGACATCATTTTTACGCGCGGATTCTACACGCATGCGATGCAGGGCGCGCCTTCGATCTCGATGCACACGGACGGTCAGCCCTACGGATCATCCATCTTCGACTACGAGGGCAGTTCACCGCGCCTGCTGCGTGTACTCTACTATCTGGACGACCTGACCCCCGAACGGGCGCCATTGAGGGTCGTGCCGCGTAGCCACCTGTCCTATCACGCCGATGGAAATCCCTATAACCGCTACCTCTCCCATCCCGGCGAGAAAACGATCTGCGTCAAAGCCGGGTCGGCGGTCCTCTTCCCCGTCGAACTGTTCCACGCGACACATCCGAACCTGGACCCTGAGCCCCGCCGCTTAATCCAGTACGGCTACCGGCCGGCGTGGGCCGGTCCAATCGCGGACGTACCCGAATGGAACCCCGATCTCGTTGCCAACGCACCCGAGGCGGCAAAACCGTTTCTCAGGAGCCCGAACACAACCGGCAAGGCCTGGGAACAGTCGAACAAGCCGACCGGCATGAAACACGGCGCACCGGGCATCAACCCCAGTCGCTGGGGGTAAATCGGTGGCGGCCTGCTGCCGCGTGATGACTGCGCCGTTTGGCGTATGCCGATCAGGGTCTGCCCCTATCCGCGTTCCGAGGGTCAGTCGAACTTTCGAATTTTCTCGAAGGCCCCGGATTTGGCGCTGCGTTCGCCGGCGTCCAGGTAGCCCTGGATCTCGGCGCCACGCAGCAGATCCGGCTGCGGATGCTCGCCGGTCCGGATCGCCTTGATGAACCGGTCCCAGTTGTCCGGTGCCACCTTGTACCTGTGCTCCTGCCATTCGGACACGTGCCGCTTTTCACCGAGACAAACCCGCATGTAGGTGCCCTGCGTGGTGTTTCCGTGGCCACACATCAACGCACCCTCCGTCCCGTAGACTTCAAGGTTCACGCTATTCGGGACTCCAGTCGCCCAGCGCGTCACGTCGGTCAACCCACTCGCACCATTCTCGTATATCAACTCGACGATCGCCGTGTCGTTCGAGTCCAGATCATGGCCAGCACGCTTCGTGACACGGCGCCCTGACGGCAACACCTTGGGATGCGTGCTGAGCATGCAGCGCAGTTTCTCAATCGGCCCAGCGACGCCGGTCGTGAAATCAAGAACATGACACCCGATGTCGCCCAGTGCACCCATCGACCCCAACGCCGTTTGCAGCCTCCAGATCCACGTGTCAGACGCCCAGTTTCCCCAGTAGTCGCTGCTGATCCAGCCCTGTAGATAATTGCTGCGAACGTAACGCAGTTCTCCCAGGCGGCCCTTGCGCACCAGGTCCTGCGCGGCATAAAAGTGACCCGCACGGTGACTGAAGTTGATCATACCGACAAGCCCCTTGCGCCGGGCCGGCAAATAGACCTTCATCAATCGGCGCGCATCGGCAAGTGAAAGTGCCAACGGCTTTTCACAGAGCACATGCACGCCGGCCTTGACCGCCTTGACCGCAATCGGAACGTGCCCGTCGTCGCGCGTCACAATGCTGACCGCATCAACTTCGTTCAGCACGTCGTCGACCGAGGTCACGTGATGCCGGAACCCGTGCTTCTCGGCAAAGGCAGCGGCGCGCTCGGGAACAAGGTCCATGCAGGCATGCAGACTGGCGCCACGAACCTGCTGATAGCGGGCAGCATGCTCACCCGCCATGGAACCCGTACCGACAATTCCTATCTTGATCGGAGCCATGCGCGCGCTAGTAGACGGGCTGCTGATTGGCAACCGCGTCGAAGTTGGTGACCTCGTTAGGGTGCAACGGGTACCCTTCCGATTCGTCCGTATCGGCGTGCCGAGTGCCATCAAATCCGTAACGTGGCCATTGCCCATAGGGCCAGGCCTCGAAGGATTCCGGAACATAGTGGTTCGCCAACACGTGCCGGAACGATCCCGGAACGCCGATTGGTCCGCCACGGTGAATCGCGATACCGTGGAACAAGACAACATCGCCCTTCTTCGCCTCGGCCGGTACTTCCTTACATCCATACGCCGTCGCGTTATGTTCAAAGATCTTCTCGAGCTCCTCGTGATAAACTTCCCCATTGGAGAAGTCCTGTCCACTGGCGTGATCCAACTCGGCAGCCATCAGAAGATGCTTTTGGTGGGAACCCTTCTGTACCCAGATCGTTCCGTTATCCTGATCGACCTCGCCCAGAGCAATCCAGGCCGACATGCAGGCGGGCAGGTAATACTGATCCTGGTGTCGGCCTTGCGTCGACCCCTTGAAGAAATACATCGTTTGCACGCCCGCGGGTTCGGCCCTGAGACAGTCGTGCAACATGGGTCGTAGTCGCGGGTCGAGCAACCACTGGAGTGCAACCGGATCACGAAAATGCTGGTTCAGCGTCCGCCCCCAGTCATCCGGCTCCCGGACGCTCATGCCCTCGATCGTCTTGCGCCCGCTCTGCCAGTCCATCATGTGCTCGATCAGCGCATCGCATTCCTCGTGTGAAAACACACCGGGCACAATCGTCAGACCGTGCTCGCGATAATCCGCGAGTCCCTCCGATGTCAACAGGCTCGTCATCATGATCTCTCCGTCTGTATTCAGGAGTCAGTAAGCGCAGATCCTACGTCAGGCGGGGTAAAGCGCAAATCATTTCAGTAAAATCAGCGCCAAAAACGGGGCCGGCACAGGAGCTGTAATTAATTCTAGCCAACCGCGCGTCCTATGCTATCGTCCGGCCAAATCAAAGAGGAGACATTCATGAAAAACTATATCATCGAAGCGATTGGCACCTTCTTTCTCGTTCTCGTTATCGGCCTGACTGTCGCCGCAGGCCTCCCGCTGGCGCCGATTGCCATCGGCTCGACATTAATGGTCATGGTTTACATGGGCGGTCACATCTCCGGCGCGCATTACAATCCGGCCGTCACACTCGCCGTCTTGATGCGCGGCAGGATCGGCGGCAAGGATGCCTGCATCTACATCGGGACGCAGATCGTGGCCGCCATTGTTGCCGCCGCTGTTGCCGGTTGGCTGGCCGGCGATATCGAGGTTGCGCCCGGCGCAGGCGTCTCGGCTGCGCAGGCACTTGTGGCCGAGATTCTTTTCACCTTCGCCCTCGCGTCGATGGTGTTGAATGTTGCAACATCTAAAGATCATCCGGACAATTCCTTCTACGGCCTGGCGATTGGATTCACTGTGATGGTGGGCGCCTTCGCGGTCGGACCGATCTCAGGTGGCGCGTTTAATCCCGCCGTCGCGCTGGGTCACAACATCGTCGGTGGAACGTTGGGCAATATCTGGATCTACCTCGTCGGCCCGTTCGGCGGCGGCGCACTGGCCGCGATCGTTTTTAAGATCACGAATCCGGACGATCAGTAAGATCCGGCGACGCGCAGCTGATACTCTCCCGGGGAAAGCCTGCCCCGCCCTACCCCGCTCTTGAAGCCCAACATCGTCTATATCCTCGCCGACGACATGGGCTTCGGCGACATGGGCTGCAACAACCCGGAATCAAAGATCCCCACGCCGAACCTCGACCGCATGGCCGCCGAGGGCATGCGCTTCACCGACGCGCACGCGGGTTCCAGCATCTGTACGCCCAGTCGCTACAACCTTCTGACCGGACGCTACGCCTGGCGGTCACGGCTGAAGACGGGAATCGTCTGGCAATGGGATGCGCCCTTGATCGATCCGGATCGCCGCACCGTTGCGCAACTGCTCCGGGACGAAGGCTACCACACGGCCTGCCTGGGCAAGTGGCACCTCGGCTGGGACTGGCATCTGAACGATGGCAGCCACGCTAACGATCACGTTGCGTTCGGACACATGGACGACGCCGCGCGAACCGCGATCGAGGCGCGCGTCGACTTCACAAGCCGAATCAATGGTGGTCCGGTCGATCGTGGTTTTGATACATACTTCGGCGTCGATGTACCGAATTTCCCGCCCTACACCTGGTTCGAAAATGATCGCGTCACCGAAACTCCGGCCGTGGAAAAGCCAGCGAACATGTACGGTCATGCCGGAACGGCGGTGGAGGGGTGGAGCCTGGAAGCCATGATTCCAGAGTTCACCCGCCGTGCCGTGGACTTGATCGAGAGCCGGGCCGATGAAAGCGATCCGTTCTTCCTCTATTTTCCCCTCACCTCTCCTCATTCACCGATTGTTCCCAACGAGCCGTTCCAGGGCATGAGCGGTGCGGGACCCTACGGCGACTTCGTCTGCGAAGTGGATTGGGTCGTGGGCGAGGTGCTCGACGCGCTCGATCGCAGCGGTACGGCCGACAATACGCTGGTCATCTTCACCAGTGACAATGGCCCCGAGAACCGCACGGCCGACGATATCGGCGTCTACGAGCGTGCCCGAACGCTTCAGCATTACAGCATGGGCCAACTACGCGGGATCAAACGCGAAACATGGGAAGGCGGCCACCGGATCCCGTTTGTCGCGCGCTGGCCCACCATTACACCAGCCGGAACCGTCTGCAACCAGTTGACGACACTCGGAGACCTGATAGCCACCTGCGCCGACATCACGGGAACCGAACTGGAATCCGCCGAAGGCGAAGACAGCGTCAGCATTCTCCCGTTGCTGAAAGGTAACGTGGACGAGCCCGTGCGCGACCATGCCATCCATCACAGCTGCTCCGGGCGATTTGCGGTGCGAAAGGGCCGATGGGTCTTTGTTGACGCGCCGACTGGCGACGAGAACAACGAGCCTGACTGGTTTAAGAAAGAACGGGGTTACACACCACACGAACATCCGGGCGAGCTTTACGATCTCAACGACGATATCAGCGAACGCGTCAATCGCTACGCGGAGCACCCGGATATTGTGGCCTCGATGCGTGACGTTCTTGCCGAGGAACAGGGCCACGAGACGGCGGCGCGGCCCACGCCACGCCCCGATCAAGAACTAACCGAATAGATTTGCATCTAAACGATGTATCACTCACAAGACACGGTACTGAAAATCCGTACAGATGGCTAAACCCGAATAAGAAAGACCGCAGCATGACCCAGGCTCTCAGCAAGGAACAGATTCGCATCGGAACACTCGTTGGCGCGGGCATGAATTCGCCGGATTACATCCAGCAGATCCTTTCGCACGGGTTCGAGTCGTTTCAACTCACCTTCTGGCAGACAACCGAAAAGGTCGACCTCGAGAAGCTCGCCGGCGAGATCAACACCGTGCTGGACGGATCAGGTGCAATTATTTCCTCGCTCGGCATCTTCGGCAATCCGCTCGAAACGGAAGAAGGCGACATCGCGACGCTCGAAGGCTGGAAGCGATGCATCGACAACGCGCATCTATTCGGCTGCGACATCGTCGCAGGCTTCACGGGTCGCCTGCGCGACAAGCCAATCGATGAAAGCATCCCGCGCTTCAAGGAAGTCTTCGGTGAATTAGCACAACGCGCGGAGGACAAGGGCGTACGCCTTGCTTTCGAGAACTGCGACATGGGCGGCACCTGGGCGACGGGCGACTTCAATATCGCGCACAATCCGACGGCCTGGGAGATGATGTTCAACGCAGTGCCCAGCGACGCGCTTGGACTGGAATGGGAGCCCTGCCACCAGATGGTGAGCCTGATCGACCCCATGCCGCAACTGCGCAAGTGGGTCGGCAAGATCTACCACATGCACGGCAAGGACGCGACAGTGCACTGGGATGTCGTGCGCGAGTACGGCGTGCATTCATCGGTCCATGCCGACATCGCGCTCGAGCATGGCGTGCAAGCCGTACCGGCGTTCGCCTACCATCGCACGCCGGGTTTCGGTGACTGCAACTGGACCGACATCATCTCGGAACTGCGCAAGGGCGGGTTCAGCGGATGCATCGACATCGAAGGCTGGCACGACCCGGTCTACCGCGGTGAACTCGAGATGACCGGCCAGGTGCACGGACTGAACTACCTCAAGAACTGCCGTGGCGGCGCGTTTGTCGAGAATCCGACGGGCTAACGCAGGCCTGGAACACCCGTCCGGTCCTCAGGCGAAGCGCAAGTCCAAGTGCTCCACGCGGACAGTCCGCGGATGTGCTCGATTTGTGGTATACTGGTGGGTATTCTTCACCGCTATGCCGTGCCCGAGAATAATCTTTCTGTTGGTGACCTGCATCCTCCTGGCAGGCGGGCGCGCGTTTGGTACCGGGGGCGGCGCACACATCATTCACGTTAACGCATCGGCGGGCGGCGGTAACACCGGCCTGGACTGGGCCAACGCGTACACGTCGCTGTCCGAGGCCGTGACCCAGGTCCTGCCCGGCACCAACGAAATCTGGGTCGTGGGTGGCGGCTACTCCAACGCCACCGTGATTATCAACAACGACTGCCAGATCCACGGCGGTTTCGACGGGACGGAGACAAACCGCTCACAGCGCGACCTCGCGGCCAACGAGACAAAGATCGACGGCGCGAATTCGAACCGCTGCATGCAAATCGTGGGTGCCACGGTCCTGCTCGACGGCATCACCATCACGAACGGCAACAGCCTGGTCGGGACCGGCACCAAGGTCGGGTCCGGGATTCATGCGACCGGCGGGACTGCCCTCACACTGTATAATTGCCGCGTCACCGAGAACTCGATCGGCACGGTCGTCGCCGGCTCGGGGATGGGAATCTACGCCAGCGGCGGCAGCGTCACCCTGTCCAACACGGTATTCGACAGCAACAGGCTGTTGAGTCACGACAACCAGGGCGCCGGGCTATACGCCAACGGATCGATCATCTCGATCATCGACTGCGCGTTCCTGCGCCAGCGCCCGGTCGACGGCGGCAACGGCCGCGCTTCTCGGGGTGGCGCCATCTACATGAGCGGGGGTCAATTGAGCGTCACCAACACGACCTTCATCGCGAACGACATTGGCGGCGAAGGCGCGACCGCCGCCAACTCCGGAGGCGGAGCGGTCTGGATGGGCAGCGGTGCGCAGTGCTCGTTTATGAACTGCGTCTTCTTGAGCAATACCGTCTATCACGGCACGCAGATCTCGCACGGCGGCGCCTTAAGCGTCCAGGGCAGCACGACGACCATGACAGTTGAAAACTGCACCTTCGCATACAACACGGCCGATACCTTTGGCGGCGCCGTCTGGGTCAACGACGGCGTCGTGGACATCAAGAACTCCATCTTCTGGACCAACACGACACGCGACCTGGCATACGATATCGGCAACGCGGCCGGCGAGGTGGACATCAGCTATTGCGATTTCTCAGACGACCCGGATGCCAACAAGACGATCCTCGACTCGTCGGGCATCGGCCTGTCCCAGGGTAGCGGAAACTTTACCGCCGACCCGCTCTTCGCCGGCGGCGGAGACGTGCATCTCAAGAGCAAGCACGGCCGCTACGATCCCGGAATCCAGGATTTTACAACCGATGCCGTCCATAGCCCCTGCATCGATGCCGGCGACCCCACGTCCCCATTCGGCAACGAACTTTTTCCACACGGCAGCCGAGCCAATATCGGCACCTATGCCAATACCGACCAGGCCTCCAAGAACCAGATCAATGCCCCGACGGTCGAGAACCGCGTCGCAACCGTGACCAACAACCAGGCCACCCTGCGCGGTGAACTGGTAACGGTCGATACCACGGCCGATATCACGATCTTCTACGGCCTCACCGACGGCGGGGAAGACACCGGCGGCTGGCAGGCCTCCGTCCCGATTGCTCCGCCGCAACAGATCGGCACCGTATTCGAAACCACGATCGGCGGCCTGCTGTTCGAAACGAACTACGCGTTCCGCTGCTTCGCGACCAACAGTGCCGGCTTCGACTGGGCAGCCGTGAGCAACTTCAGCACGGACAGCGAACCGCCGGGCGGCTCGGACACCGTTATTCACGTCAGGGCCGGCGCACCGGGATCGCAAAACGGCCAGACCTGGTTCGACGCGGCGCCCACGCTCGCGGCCGGCGTTGCCTTGATCGAGGGCCCAACAAACGAAATCTGGGTCGCGAATCGGTCCGAAGACATGAACGCGACCGTAACGATCGTGACGAACGCCAGCATCTACGGCGGGTTTCTTGGCCACGAGACCAACCGCGCGGAGCGCGTGCTGACCAACGTTACGCTGCTCCACGGACTCGGCGCGCGCCGCGCGTTGGACATCACAGCCGGCACGGTCCTGATGGACGGCCTGACGATCACGAATTGCCTGGAAGGCTCCGGGAACTCCGGCCACGGAATGCGGGCGAACGGCAGCTTCGAGCTGACGCTGAACAACTGCCTCTTCACGCGTAACGGTCGTCACGACAACTGCGATGGCGCCGGCGCCTATTTCAGCGGAGGCACGGTCACGGTCAGCAACAGCATCTTCCGTGAAAACGGTTTCGGCCACAGCCTCGAGGGCGGCGGTGTCCATGCCGCCGGAACCGACCTGACCGCCGTGGACTGCATCTTTACCAATAACGGCGCGCCGGGCTACGCTGGCCGCGGCAGTAATGGCGGAGGCATCTATCAGAGCGGCGGCAGCCTGGTCGTGCTTCGCTCCGAGTTCATCGGAAACCACGTGGGCACCGACGGCGGCGCGCTTGGTGGCGGCATCGAAGTTCGCAACAGCGCCTCCGCCTGGATCGAGAACACCGTGTTTCGTCACAACACAGGCACCTTCCAACTGGGCCGCGGCGACGGCGGAAACGGCGCCGGGCTCGCCGTGAACGTCAACGCCGGCTACACGGTCGACGTCGTGAACTGCAGCTTCGCGTACAATACCGGGGCGAATCGCGGAGGCGCGATCCATTTACAAGCCGGAGTTCTGAACATCAACAACGCCATACTCTGGAGCAATGAGGTCTCAGAAGTCGCCGGAGCCGACGCCACTGGATCGGAAATATTCGCGCGCGACGGAACAACGCTTACAATTTCCTATATCGATATCACCGGCACGACCAGCAATGAGATCGTGGTGGCGGGTACGAACGGTACTTTCTCCATTGGCAGCGGCATATTGACGACGGACCCTCTCTTTGTCAGCGCGACGGACCTCCATCTCCAGAGCCGCAACGGTCACTATACGCCACTTGGTTACGTGGCGGACTCCGCAACAAGCCCTTGCATAGATGCCGGCGACCCGTTAAGTCCGCAGAGCCACGAGCCGGACCCGCGCGGTCGACGCATCAACCTGGGAGCCTATGGCAACACGGATCAGGCCTCTCGAACAGCCGTTACAGGCTCTGTGCTCCTGTTTCGGTAGTCTTTTTCACATCGTACTTGCTCCTCGCGCAAACGCAGACTAATTTTCCGTCCAATCATGAATGAATCCGCCACCAAAACGTCGGATGCCCCGATCAAGTCCGCCCCGCAATACAAGACCAACGCGCGGATCGCCTGGTATCGCTCGCCCATCGACAAAACCGTCCTGGCCGAACTGATGCAGAAAAGTGACCTGCGCGGCGCCATTCATGTCACGCTACAGATCGGGCTCTTCATCACGACCGGCCTGTTGGCTTATGCCGTCTTCCGCATGATCAGCCCGGCCAACTGGTATTGGACCGTTCCACTGCTCTACGTCGCACTCTTTGCGCATGGGACCGGCGGACCATTCATGGGACTTGTCTCCGTGCACGAACTGGTGCATCGCACGCCGTTCAAGACCAAGGCCCTCAACGAGATTTTTCTAACGATTTACTCATTCCTGAGCTGGTCGGACTACATCTGGTTTCGGCCCAGCCACATCAAGCATCACCAGGTGACGGTACATACGGGTTACGACGGCGAAGTGACGCTGCCGCAAGTCCTGACGTTAAGGAACCGGGAATTCTGGCTCGGCCTGGTCGCATGGAATCCCAAACTGACATGGAACACGATCAGGAATTTCGCTATCTGGTCAACCGGCGAGGTAGAATCCGGCACCGCCTGGCCCGGGTGGTATTCGCACGTCATACCCAGGGAAAACGAGACACTGCGCCGCAAGCACCGCCATTGGGCACGCACCGTGTTGTACGGACACCTGGCACTCGCCGCCGTTTTCATCGCAACCGGTCATTGGTTCCTGATCATCGTCTTCACGATCGGCACGCAATACTGCGGCTGGCTCGGGCTACTGTTGGGCATGCCGCAGCACTATGGCATGAGTCCCAGCGTGCCGGACTTTCGCCTTTGTTGCCGTACCTACACCTGCTCATGGCTGCCTGGATTCTACTACTGGAACATGCAGTATCACGTGGAGCATCACATGTATCCCGGGGTCCCGTTCTTCAATCTGCCGAAGTTGCGTAAAGCGCTTGAGCATGACTTGCCGCCGGTTCATCACGGAATCGTGGCCACCTGGCGCGAGATGCTGGAGATCCATCACCGGCAGAAGGACGACCCGAACTACTGTCTCGTGCCCGATCTTCCAGAGCCGAATGCCACCTGACGAAAACCGCGCGTCGGCGCTCAAAGGAAAAGCTATGAACCAACTCGAAATGAGCGATCAAATCGAGGTGCCGATTGTCCTGAATGACACACAGGTACGGTCGTTCGTCGAAAACGGCTACCTCGCCGTGCCCGGACTGGTGACGGACGACGAGGTCGAGGAAATCCGGGCTGACCTGCTCAAACTCGCGCGCGGCGGTTATCCCTGCGAGTCGCTCGAGCCGTTACCAGCGGATATTTCCGACGAAGAAGCCCTCTTCAGAATCCTTTGCATCCATCAACCGCATCACATCAGTCCCGTGATGCGCAAGTACGTGTTGCATTCGAAGATCTGCGGCGCCTTGAGCCAGATCACGGCGGCCCATCTGCCGTATTGGGATGGCAGCGTGAAATGCGTACAGTCGATGGCCTTCGTCAAACCGCCGGGATTCCAGGGTCAGGCCTGGCATCAGGACGAGGGGTACATTCCAACCCGTGATCGCTCAATCATCGGGGCCTGGATTGCACTGGACGATGCGACAATCGAGAACGGTTGCCTGCGTGTCATTCCCCGTTCGCATCAAACCGGTTACCTCTGGCCACAGCGCGAGCACGAGAACGACGACGAATTCGATTTCGCCGGCGAATGCCATGGTTTTGATGAGTCGACGGAGGTTACCGTCGAGGCCAAGACCGGCACGCTCATATTTTTCAACGGCTACCTGCTGCACCGGTCCTTTAAGAACCGCAGCAATTATCCGCGACGCGTACTGGTGAACCATTATTGCAACGCCTGGTCACTTGTGCCCTGGTCCGTGCATGAAGGGGAAGCTCCGGCGCACGCTGATCGACGCGGCATTCTGCCGGTAGCGGGCGTTGACCCCTACAAGTGGAAGGGCTATGACAAGTTGGGCGACAACGTCTCCCTGCGAACGTGTAAGGCCGTGCGCGAGGCCGACGAGAAGGCCACGTGAACTCCCTTCGTCAGAAGCCGGCTATTATCGCGGTCGTTCTCACAATCGGCCTGATCGCCCTCGCCTTCCGTGAGATCGACGGCAAGTCGCTACCGGAACTTCTGCACTTTTTGGGGCGTTTGCACCCGGTCACGCTCCATCTTCCGATCGGCCTGCTCATCGCGCTGTTCGTGCTTGAAGCGGCTGGGCTCTTTGTCCGCTCGCTGGACCTACGACCGGCCTGCACAATCATTCTCTGGGCAACCGTGCTGACGGCGATACCCACCGCCGTCTTCGGCATCCTGCTCGCCGCGTCGGGCAGCTACGATGAGAGTCTTCTACTCGAACACAAGCGGCTCGGGTGCGCGACCGCCATACTCAGTATGGCGCTACTCGTGATTCGCCTGGCGCCCGACCCGCCGCACAGGGGTTTCCGCCCACTCTACCACCTGCTGCTATTGGCGACCGTAGGCGTGATGGGTGCTGCCGGCCACCACGGTGGCATGCTGACCCATGGCAGCAACTACCTGGCGCGCTACGCGCCGAGTCTGCTGCGTCCTTTGCTCGGCGGCCAGCCGGCGGAGACACCCCCCGCCCCGCCGGTTCTCTCTTCCGACGACCCGTTCACCGTCAACGTGCTGCCCGTCTTCCAGACGTATTGTTACAAATGCCATGCCGTCGAGGATCCCAAGGGCGAGTTTCGTCTCGATCAACTCGACACGGACATGACCGGTGCGGACACGGAGCAATGGGTCTGGGTGCTGAACATGATCAGCGCCGGCGACATGCCGCCGCCAAACAAACCGCAGCCGACCGAGGCCGAGCGCCAGGCAATGCTCACATGGTTAACCCGTTCGCTTGAGAAAGCAGGCGTGCCGCTCGAGTAGTCCGGCTCACCGGACATCACAGGTCATGTGCACGCAGCAGCCGCACAGATTAGACGCATTCGGAACTCACAAAACCCATGCCCGTTGATCGAATATGGGGGCGGCGAAACGCAACTTTTCGACCTGGCTCGTGACCCCCACGAGATGTGCAATCTCGCGGAGCGCGCCGAATTCGGAACGGCCGTGACAGAGGGCCGCAGGCGACTCGCGCGGCTTGCCGCGGAGTGGGACGATGCGGCACATCCCATGGGTCGGGATTTCTGGTCAGCGCGCACCGACCTTACGTCGTAAGACGTATCAGAAAAGAATTTCGCAGTCGGGCAGCATGGCCCGAATCCGATCGCGCTCCTCGTCGGTCATT
This sequence comes from uncultured Verrucomicrobiota bacterium, assembly GCA_913047795.1. Lineage (GTDB taxonomy): Bacteria > Verrucomicrobiota > Kiritimatiellia > CAJWTS01 > CAJWTS01 > CAJWTS01. Next base: position 30,616 of record CAJWTS010000033.1, read on the forward strand.
GCCGAATTGCCGTACAGCGTCAAGTAGCGCAGCTTCTTCAGGTTCACGATTTCGTCCGGCAGCGTAGCGATCCTGTTGCGGCGCAGGTCCAGGCGCAGCAATTCCGTGAGCCGGCCGATTTCCGGTGGCAATTCCGTCAGCTGGTTCTCATCCAACACGAGGTCCGTTAGCGCCGTCAGGTTTCCTATTTCCGGGGGAACGCTGGTCAGCTTGTTGTTGGTCAGATAGAGACGCTGCATGCCTGCCAACTGGCCCAGCTCGGGCGGCAGAGCTGCGATCGCGTTGAAACGCAGCCGCAACCACTTCAGCCCTTTCATGCGACTGATCGATGCAGGCAATTCCGAGATCTTATTACGATCCAGGTTGAGATAGATGAGACCCGGGAGATCGCAAATGACACCCGGAAAGGTATCGAACCGGTTGTCGGACAGATAAAGCGTTGTCAACCCGGCAAGTCCATTGAAAGCGCCGGGAAGCACGCTCAGGCCGGTATGTCCCAGGTCGAGAACTTCCAAGGCCTTCAACTCGGCGATCTCGTCGGTCAACCGGATCGGATTCCGACGCAGCCCGAGATACTCCAGGTTCTTGAACCGCGTAAGTTCCGCCGGATACTCGACGACGTTCTGTCGGTACAGGTTGATCTTGCGGACGCTGTCCCGGTCCTCAGCCGCCTTCTCGAGTGACGTGTACTCGATGACGCGATCGGCCGCCTTCCACGGCACACAGCCGGCCCCGGCAAACAGCAGGATCACTACGGGAATAATATTCCGAAAATTCATGACGCATCCGGATGCCCAACAATGGCTGCACCCGATTTGAAGCCACATTGTGTAGCCACGGTCACAACCTGTCAAGATTTGGGACGTATTCCAAATATGGACTTGCAGTCTTACCGTACGCACCTAGTATGTGCGCCATGTTCGGACGCAAGACATATTCCCTCATTCTCCTTATCGGCATGTTATTCACGACCGCCGACGGGGCGGTAACAGGTTCCTCCAATCTGCCCGAAAGCTACCTGACCGAACCGCATGACATGTCGCGCTGGAGCATTGGGGTCATGGCTCAGAACGCGCAACGTGAAATCGAAATCGAAATCAGCGGACTCGAGTCGATCAAGATCCACCATTATTATTTCCTGGTGGGATACGAATTAGCCGACTGGATTACTCTTCTGGGATCGATCGGTTTGTCGGAATTCGCACCCGAGACCAGTGGAGATTTTGACAGCGCCGACACGGCATGGTCGGTCGGCGCGGCATTCCGACTGCTGGAGCACTGGATCCTCGGCATACGGCGCTACGAGGATCGCTTCTCGATCGATGCCAGCGTGCAGTATACCAGTCTCGAAGGTGAGTTCAGGAATCGCGATATGGAGTTGCAGGAGCTGGCGGCCTCCGTGACGCTTAGCTTTATCAATGAACTCGAAACGGATAAGTGGATTTTGCTGGACGAGATTCGCCTCTTCATGGGGCCGATCTATTCCGATATCGAAGGCACCGTTGCCACGGCCACCGAACGTGCCGTGGATGAAGAGGACAAAGTCGGATTTGTCGCCGGGCTGGACCTACTCTTGAACCGGCATACCTCTTTTATCTGGGAAATACAGATTTTCGAAGAGAAGCTCAGTCACGGTGGCGGCATCATTTTTAATTTCTAGCCGATCAGGACCGGTTCTGCTTCCGGTCGCTAACCGCCCCTGTCGCCCGACGACCCGGTCCCCTCGGAGTTCGATGTTATGAGCGCGCAATGGAACTGGCGCGCGCGGCGCGACAAGAATGCCTTCCTGGCATCCGAAGACGGTACGATCTACCGTGGATACTCCGTCGGGGCCGCTGCCGATCGCGTCGGCGAGGTGATTTTCAACACCGGCATGAGCGGGTACCAGGAGATCCTTTCGGATCCTTCCTACAGTGGCCAGATCGTGACGATGACCTACCCGGAGATCGGAAACACGGGCATCAATCGCGAAGACATGGAATCGGCCCGGCTGTTTTTGAGTGGATTCGTCATGCACGAGGAAAACCTGCCCAGCAATTGGCGATCGGACCAGACACTTGGCGACTGTCTGATCGATGCGGGCGTTCCCGGTCTGGCCGGAATCGATACACGCGCCCTGACAAGTCGCATGCGCGACGAGGGCTCCTTTAAAGGATTTATCTCCGTCACGGGTCACGTCGACGAAGAAGAAGCGGTGCGCCGCGCGCGCGAATGGGAAGGACTGGACGGACAGGACTACGCCTCCCGTGTGACCTGCGCGGAACCCTACGCCTGGGACGAAAACGATGAGCTCTCCCGATCGTGGGGCATCGCCGACGAGCTACCTGAAGCCGACCTGCACGTCGTGGCCTACGATTTCGGGATCAAGTGGAACATTCTGCGCAGCATGCGCCGCAACGGAATGCGCGTCACCGTCGTGCCGGCCACCACGTCGGCCGAGGATGTCCTGGCGCACAGCCCGGACGGCGTCTTCTTCTCGAATGGGCCGGCGGATCCGGATGCCGTCCGCTACGCGATCGACGCGGCACGTGACCTGATCGGCAAGGCGCCCATCATGGGCATTTGCCTCGGACACCAGATCCTGGGTATCGCCGCCGGCGGATCCCGTTTCCGATTGAAATTCGGTCACCACGGCTGCAACCATCCGGTCAAAGACAGGCGCACCGAGGCGGTCGAAATCACGTCTCAGAATCACAACTTCGCAGTCGACCAAGCGTCACTTGATTCGGCGGTTGTTGATGTGACGCACATCAACTTGAACGATCAGACGGTGGAGGGCATCGAACATCGTAAGGAACCCATGTTTGCGATGCAGTACCACCCCGAATCCTCGCCCGGGCCGCACGACCCCTACTACCTCTTTAAACGGTTCCGGGAACTGATTGCCCATGCATGATTGGATCGCCATTCTCGACTTTGGCTCGCAGTATACACAGCTCATTGCGCGTCGCATCCGCGAGCAGAAGGTCTATTGCGAACTCCTGCGCTACGATACGCCGGCCGCCGAACTGCGTGAACGCAATCCGGCCGGCATCATCTTTTCCGGCGGCCCGGCGAGCGTACTCAACGCCGAAAGCCCGCTCTGCGATCCCGCCATCTATGATCTGGAGACGCCCATCCTCGGTATCTGCTACGGCATGCAGATGACGGGCAGGCTGCTCGGCGGCGAAATCCGGCCGGGCGATTCCCGCGAGTACGGCAGCACGGACATCGTCGTGCAGGATGGATCGAGCATCTTCGCAGACTTCCCCGCCAAGGATGTCGTATGGATGAGCCATGGCGACCAGGTTGAGCAGCTTCCGGCCGGCTTCGATGTGCTTGCAACATCGGAGAGTTGTCCCATCGCGGCCATGGGCAACGAGGCGCGCCGCATCTACGGGCTGCAGTTTCACCCCGAGGTCGTGCACACGCCGCAGGGCATCCAGATTCTGAAGCGCTTCCTGTTCGAGACCTGCGGCTGCAAGGGCGACTGGGAAATGGGCCAATTCATTCGCGAACAAATCAACGTCATACGCGCACAGGTCGGCGATGGCCAGGTCGTCTGCGGACTGAGCGGCGGCGTGGACTCCTCGGTGGTTGCCGCGTTGATTTACCGCGCCATCGGCGACCAGTTGCACTGCATCTTCGTCGACAACGGTTTGCTGCGCGGCGGCGAAGCGGAGGAGGTGGAGCAAATGTTTGGAAACCATTTCGGCATGGATCTGACCGTCGCCCGCGTGGGCGATCAATTCCTCGACCGCCTGGCCGGCGTCGTCGACCCCGAAGAAAAGCGCAAGATCATCGGTGGCACGTTCATCGACATCTTCGCCGACGAGGCACGCAAACTGGGAGAGGTCAACTTCCTGGCCCAGGGCACCCTTTATCCCGACGTCATCGAAAGCCTGTCGCCCATCGGTGGTCCATCGGCGACCATCAAGACGCACCACAACGTGGGCGGCCTGCCGGACGATCTGCAGTTCGAACTAATCGAACCCGTCAAGGAGCTGTTCAAGGACGAGGTACGACTGCTCGGGAAGGAACTGGGTCTACCCGATGAAATGATTCAACGTCAGCCCTTCCCCGGCCCCGGACTGGCCGTGCGTGTTCTCGGCGAAGTCACCCGTGAACGCGTCGAAGTCCTGCAGCAGGCAGACCGGCGCGTGCAGGAGGAGATGTCGAAGCTCGAAAACTACGGCGAAATCTGGCAATCCTTTGCCGTGCTGCTGCCCGTGCAAACGGTTGGCGTCATGGGTGACTCCCGCACCTATGAGCACGTGGCCGCCATTCGCGTCGTGGACAGCGTCGACGCGATGACCGCGGACTGGACACGCGTGCCCTACGACGTCCTGGCCCGCATCTCGAATCGCATCATCAACGAGGTACGCGGCATCAACCGTGTCGTGTACGACATCAGCTCCAAGCCACCTGCCACGATCGAGTGGGAGTAGCGGGAAACTTGGGGATTTGAAATTTCGAATTTGGATTTGGGGACCGGGAAACACCTCTTGTGGCGAAACTCAGCCGTGACTTCTATACACGCCCGGATGTGGTTCGCATCAGTCGCGAGCTGATCGGCAAGCATTTGTTCACGCGCATGAACGGCCGGCTGACGGGCGGGATCATCGTCGAAACCGAGGCATACGTGGGCCCCATCGACCGCGCGTCACATGCCTACAATGGTCGGCGGACGAAGCGCAACGAACCGATGTATGCCACCGGCGGAACCACGTATGTCTACCTCTGCTACGGCATTCACCACCTGTTCAACATTGCGACCAACGAGGTCGGGATTCCGCATGCAGTCCTGGTGCGAGCGATCGAACCGACCCACGGCATCGACACCATGTTGCGTCGGCGCAAACTCAAGCAACTCGCGCCGCGCCTGACGGCTGGGCCGGGTGCGTTGGCACAGGCCCTGGCAATCAACACCCGGCACACCGGACTCGACCTGCTCGGCAAACGCATCTGGATTGAAGAGCGGCTGGCGGCCCGGCCCCGGCGGTGCATCGAAGCCAGCCCACGCGTCGGCATCAGCTATGCCGGCACGGATCGCGACAACCCGTGGCGCTTTCGCGTACGTAACTGCACGTGGACGAGCCCGGCAAAATAATCCTTCCGATCGTGCAAGCCTTTGTCATAGAGTAGCGCTGCACTAAGGGGTACACCGATGATGCTGCGGCAAACGCTCTATAGCCTGATCACGCTATGCATACTGGTCGTTCACGGCCCGATTCTGGCCGCCGAAGACGCTAGCGCGCTCCTGACCGAACGATACGAGTCGCGCCTCGCCGAGCTCGATGTGACGAATGCCGACGCCCACTACCAACTCGCGCTCTGGGCCCTGGACCAGTACGACAAGAAGGCCAAGAATATCGAGGCTTACGATCTGACGATCGCCGAACTGAAACGGGCACTCGAACTCGATCCCGCCACACCCCACGCAAAGGCCCTGCTCGCGTCCGTCGCGAAACAGCACAAGGATCTCGAGAAACAACTCAACCCCGATTTCCTGAAAATGGCGTTCGCGGTCATCGGCGGCCTGGGCCTCTTCCTGCTGGGCATGAAAAACATGTCCGACGGTATGCAGGCCGTGGCGGGCCACCGCCTGCGCCGCATGATCGGGGCGATTACTGATAACCGTTTCATCGCCGTTGTCACCGGTCTGACGGTCACCTGCCTCGTTCAGTCGAGCTCGATCACGACTGTACTCGTCGTCGGATTCGTGAATTCGGGGCTCATGATGCTGCACCAGGCGATCGGTGTGATTATGGGCGCCAACATCGGTACCACCATCACGGGCTGGATCCTTGTGCTGAAGATCGGAAAGTGGGGGTTACCAATCCTCGGCGTTTCAGCCTTTCTTTTCCTTTTCTCCCGTTCGGAGCGCGTGCGTTACCTCGCCATGACCTTTATGGGCCTCGGCATGATTTTCTTCGGCCTCGAGTTGATGAAGAACGGCTTTAAGCCGATGCGCGGCTACCCTTCCTTCGAAGCGGCCTTCGAGTGGTTCCACGCCGACAGCTACTTTGGCATTCTGAAATGTGCGGCGATCGGGTGCGTTCTCACATTCCTCGTTCAGAGTTCATCGGCAACGTTGGGTATTACGATCGGTCTCGCCGCGGTGGGCGCAATACCGTTTACGACAGCCGCGGCCCTTGTACTCGGCGAGAACGTCGGCACGACCATCACGGCCTGGCTCGCCTCCATTGGAGCAACGACAAACGCCAAACGGGCGGCGTACTTTCACGTTCTGTTCAACCTGATCGGTGTGGCATGGATCACGGCCATGTTCCACGTGGCCATGCAATTCGTCTCTTTCATAATCGAATCGTCGTTCGGCGTGAATCCGATCGGCATCCAGCTTTCCGATGTCGGGGACCCGGCTAAATTCGCCGCTCTCGTTACAGCCGGTATCGCCATGACGCATACAACCTTTAACATTACCAATACGATCATCTTCCTGCCGTTTGTTCGGCAATTTGCACAGCTCCTCGAACGGATTATTCCCGATCGCGGCGTCAAGGAAGTGCCCCACCTGGCCTACCTCGATGTTCGAATGGTGGAGACGCCGGCCATCGGAATCCAGCAATCGCTCGACGAAATTGTGCGCATGAGCGACACCGTCACAGGCATGATGGTCAGCCTCAAGGAACTCAGCTCCGGCGACTCGATGGACGAGAAATCCAAAACCAGGCTGTTCGAACGGGAAGAAGCCCTGGATCTCGAACAGAAAGAAATTACGGAATTTCTTGGACAACTGCTGTCCGGTCACGTCCCGCACGATGTGACCGAAGAAGGCACCCGTCAGCTGCGTCTTGCCGATGAGTTGGAGTCCGTCAGCGATTACATCGTCAACATCCTCAAGCTTCGCCTTAAGATGATGCAGGAGAAGATGAAACTCTCTGACGAAGAACATGCGGAACTGACCGCGCTACACGATAAGATCGCGGACTACCTTGTCTTCCTCTTCTCGCATCTGAGGACTCCGAGTGCCGACGTTCTTATGCGCGCAAACACCGACGGGGATGCGATCACGCACCTGATGAAGGATTCCCGCGAACGCCATCTCGGACGCGTTGCGGCACAACACGTCTCGCCACTGCAGAGCCTGATCTACACGGATATGTTGACCGGGTATCGTAAGATCAAAGACCATGGCTACAATATAGCGGAGGCACTCGCGGGGCAGAAGTAGTGCCCGTGCTGCGAACGAAGTATCGACATGTTCCTAAAGGGCCGCAACAAACAGGTGCAGGAAGATGTCGCAACCTATCTTTCCATTGCGAGAAAGTGCGGCGCGGTCTTCGCCGAATCGATCGAACACGTGCTGACCAACGGGCTTGACGAACACTTCAGCGTGCTCGTCAAGCAAGTCCACCAGGCAGAGTCGAACGCAGATGACGTGCGCCACAAGATTGCGATCTCGCTCTACGAAAAATCACTCCTGCCGGAATCCCGCGGCGACCTGCTGACAATGTTGGAGACCATGGACCGCGTGCCCAACAAGATGGAGGGCGTTGTGCGCCAGGTCGAGATTCAGAAACTGATACTTCCGAATTTCCTCCATAATGATCTGCGTGAGACGACGCGAATATCGATCGAGACGTTCAACATCCTGATCGAGGCGGTGGAACAGGTTTTTAACCAATCGCGCGGCCTGCAGGACAACCTGCTCACAATCGATGACAACGAGAGTCTCTGCGACGATCTCCAACAGAAGATGATTCGCGATATCTTCGAGCAGGAAGATGACACGGGAAACAAGATTCTATTGAAAGATCTTGTCGACACGCTGGCGAGCATCACGGACCTGTGCGAGAACGTCTCAAACTACGTGACGATCTTCCACATCAAGCACTCGGTCTGAATGGTGCAGACGCGTTTCGATCAGTCGCCCGTTGTTGAGCACACAACAACTTCGGCTGCGGCAGACCGATACCCGATACGCCACTTCGATCTCTGGGACGGCCTACGTACAGCAGCATTGCAGAGCAATTTCCCATGCTAGGCTACATCGGCGCAGCATTCCTGGGCTGGAGCCTCGGAGCCAACGACTCGGCCAATACCTTCGGCACGGCTGTCGGCGCGCGCATGATCTCCGCTCGACTGGCAGTCGTCCTGATCGCCGTATTTGTGATTATCGGCGCCACGATGCAGGGCGCCGCGGGCGTTGAGACGATTCACCAACTCTCACACCAGACATCGCTGACTGCCGTGGTGTCGTCATTCTCCGCCGCATTGACGGTTACGCTAATGACGATATTGAAACTACCCGTCAGCACCTCGCAGGCGGTCGTGGGCGCCATCCTGGGCGTGGGCCTCGCGGCGAAAAGCGACGTCGCCTGGCAGAAACTGATCAAGATTGTGGCGTGCTGGATCGGAACCCCAATCGGTGCCATTCTGTTCAGCTTCGTCATCTACTACGTACTGCGAACGGCAATACGTCTCTGGCGGCCGTCGATTTTTGTCTACGACCCCTTCATGCGCTGGGCGCTGATCATTTGCGGCTGCTACTCTGCTTACGCTCTCGGCGCCAACAACGTGGCAAACGTTACCGCGGTCTTCGCAGGAGATATTGGTGTGCAGACGGCGACAATCCTGGGCGGAGTTTGCATCGCGGGCGGAGCGTTAACTTTCGGCCACACCGTCATGCGCACGGTCGGCAAGGGAGTCGTGAAGCTCGACGCCTTCTCGGCCCTGGTCTGCGTTCTATCACTAGCCCTGACGGTGCACGTCTACGCGATGGTCGGCGTACCCGTTTCCACCTCGCAGGGCATCATCGGCGCCGTGCTCGGCATCGGTTTCATCAAGGGACTGCAGACGGTCAACGGACGTATGCTACGCCGTGTCTGCCTGGGTTGGCTGGCAACACCCTTCGTCGCGGCAGGCATCGGCACGCTCATCTTTACCCTGTCGCGCGTCGAACTGCGACCCTGAGAGATTCAGACCAGATCGATCGACCAGATCCAGGTATGGATCGTGTGCCCCTGGCCCTCAACGGCGATGGCGGCAGCGAACCCGGACGGAACCTCGATATCAGAAATCTCGAAGCCCTCGAAAATATCCACATCCTGCCCCTCCATGACCATCGTCAGGCCACGACCGGTTGCCTTTGCAATGGCTTCCTTGCGCGTCCAGTAACGGTAGAACCGGCGCACCCGTTCCTCACCGTCGACATCGGCGACCTCGTTCGTCTCGTGTTCGGCGAAAAATCGCTCCGCTAACGGCACGAGATCGCGTGTCGCGTCGACGTGCTGGATATCCACGCCCAGGTCGCAATCGCGCGTGACACCGATCAACGCGAGTTGGGCCGAGAAGGAAAGGTTGAAACACACATTCGAAACGGTCGCCGGCAATGTCGGCTTACCGTGCGGGCCGCGCTCAAAGACCAGGTCCGCGGCAGCGATACCCGTGTACGCCGCCAGAATATGGCGCAGGACCGAGCGACGAATCTCGTAGCGGCGCCGATCCTTGTCGAATCGATATCGCGCAGCACGCTCCGCCTCGTCCGGCGACAGAACCTGTGCCATCGCCACCCGTTGATCGTCGGGGATCGACAGATCGACCAGCCAGAGATCCACGCCGTCGGTTGCAGACACAAACGCGCCGGGAGGCCGAGACCAGATCGGTTGCAGGTCGTCCGATGACATCAGGAGGACGTTATGAACGGTGATTGCAAGAAACGCACGTCCAAAAACTTTCGGCCATGTACGGAATCGAAGGCCTTGCGGCGTTGACTCCAAGGACAACGTATGTATGCTACCCCTCGTCTCTGCGCCGACAGCATATGTGCCCGTCGGCGTTACAGGCCAGCACTTCATACGGTGGGGTACTCAAGCGGTCAACGAGGATAGACTGTAAATCTATTGGCTACGCCTTCGAAGGTTCGAATCCTTCCCCCACCACCATTAACTTAAACGCACATCGCCCGTCCTCCGCCCGATTCTAGACCGTCACCCAAAGACACTCATTGTCACCTACCGTCATCGGATTCTTCGCCCGTTAGAAATACCACAATTCGAGCCCACATACTTTATGGCCCATGCGGATCGTCACCCTCATTCTCCCAGATGTGGCTCTGCTCCGAGTAACAGATTGCGCCCTCCGGATCTGCCTGTATGATGCCGGATAATACGCTTCCAGCGCCACCATTTCAAAACGATGTAGTACGGGATGGCAATAAGGATTATTTCGTGCGCTTCCATCATTCATGGCCTGGGTTGTTGAGCTCCCTCTACCGGCCAAAACACCATCTTTGAACTGTGGGGCCGTATATGGCTCTCTGACGAAGGCAGGGGCTGTCAGGGGGCAAGGCGTTCGCTCGGTGCTTGGATGGGACGATCTGTTCCCTGACGGGTGCCAAGTGCCATCATGTCGGGGGTTTGGGCACACAATGATAAACGGCGTTTTCTGTTGCTTACACGCAGCTGAACATGTACTATTTGTAGGCCCAAATATCGTAGTTTAATAAATTAGCTCTTCAGCGAATGCTCAGGGAATGTGGTAATGGCAAAAGTACGTGTGACTCGAAGCGATTTTCTCAAAGATGCCCAGGGGAAAACATTTTCCGACGTGCTGAATGACCCTGAGAAACTTTTCGATCTTGTACTTGAGTTTTTTGATGACGCGTCTCGCCAGAACCGCCTCGAAGCGTCAGAGCTCCACCATGACCGCGCCCCTTTGGCAGGTGTGGTGCGAGAGCTTGAGTCACAACCTGCTATAGATGCGCTTTTCTCAGGCGGACCTGAAGCGCGCAGTGTACGATTCCGACAGGCTATTGGCGTGTTGGTCCGGATAATTATGGAACGGCGCGGGTGGCGGAAGACGGGCCGAAAGGGCTCGCTGGGGGTACGCACAAAGAGCGCTGGAACCTCTTCAACACGCCATAACACCGGTGGTCTGGCATTCTGGTTCGTCCGGGCCGAGCGATATGAGCTCGAGGAAGGGATGCCCTTCCAGTCGGTGCGCGAGCGATGCCGGAAAAACCCACCGGTTGCGTCGCGGAAACCGCAAAATTAAACAGGCTGAAGCTTTATGAATAAATTGCGATTGTTCACCCCTGGCCCCGTCCCGATTGCAGAGCATATCCGAGCTCTCGGCGGACGACCTCTTCCCTATAATCGAACCGACGCGTTTTCTGCATTCACACACGAGATTCTCCGTGATCTGAAATACGTGTTTCAAACGGAGGGCTCAGTCGCATTGCTCACCGGGTCAGGCACGGCAGCCATGGAAGCTTCTGTACTCAACTTTCTTCACCCTGAGGACAAAGTCCTGGTCATTAATGGAGGGACGTTTGGCCAAAGGTGGTGCGACCTTTGCGGGATTCATTCAATTTCCTTCGATGAATATACGCTTCCGGCGGGAGAGGACATTGACCTGACTCATTTAAGTGACCTTTGCGCCGATCATCAATACACAGCGTTAGTCATCAATGCTCATGAGACCTCCACCGGACAGCTGTATGACATTCAAGCCATTGGTAAGATCGCACGAGCACATGGCGCATTATTCATGGTGGATGCGATCAGCACCATTTGCGCCGATCCATTTTTCATGGATGACTGGCAGGTGGATGTAGCTGTTTTGAGTTCACAGAAGGCTCTGGCCTTGCCTCCCGGTTTGGCGTTTGTGG
>CAJWTS010000034.1 GCA_913047795.1 uncultured Verrucomicrobiota bacterium
TACGGCGGCAACGCGTTGCTCGGCAAGAAATGTTTCGCTCTGCGCATGGCGTCCGTGATGGCTCGTGACGAAGGCTGGATGGCCGAGCACATGCTGATCCTCGGCATCACCAATCCGGCGAATGAAAAGAAATATATCGCCGCTGCATTCCCCAGTGCCTGCGGCAAAACAAACCTCTCCATGCTGATCCCGACGCTGCCGGGCTGGAAGGTGGAATGCATCGGCGATGACATTGCCTGGATGAAGTTCGGCGAAGACGGTCGGCTGTACGCCATCAACCCGGAAGCGGGCTTCTTCGGCGTCGCACCGGGCACATCACTTGCAACAAACCCGAACGCGATGGGCACGCTGACCAGGAACTCGATATTCACTAACGTGGCCCTCACGCCCGATGGCGACGTCTGGTGGGAAGGCATGACCAAGGATACGCCCGCATCGCTCACGAGTTGGCTCGGAGAAGACTGGACACCGCAGAGCGAGGGGCCCGCCGCCCATCCGAACGCACGATTCACGACACCGGCCGCCCAATGCCCTGCGATGGACCCCGCCTGGGAAGACCCCAAGGGAGTACCCATCTCCGCGATCATCTTCGGCGGGCGGCGTGAAAGCACCGTTCCTCTCGTTCATGAGGCATTCAGTTGGCAGCACGGCACGTTCATGGGCGCCATCATGGCATCCGAAAAGACCGCAGCCGCTGCGGGCAAGGTCGGCGTTCTGCGGCACGACCCGTTTGCAATGCTTCCCTTCTGCGGATACCACATGGGCGACTACTTCGATCATTGGCTGGGTATCGGCGACAAAGGAAGCCCCGATAAGCTGCCCAGGATCTTTTACGTCAACTGGTTCCGCACGACCGCCGACGGGAAATGGTTATGGCCCGGGTTTGGGGAAAACAGCCGCGTTCTGCGCTGGATCTTCGAGCGCTGTGAGGAGAGTGCCGCGGCAGAGAAGACCCCGATCGGATACTTACCGACCCTTGACGCGTTCGATACCGCGAACCTCGACTTGCCGACCGAGGACCTCGCCGAACTGCTGCGCGTCGATGTCGCGGCCTGGATCGGTGAACTTGATGGTATCCGCGAGTACTTCGCGACGTTCGGAGATCGATTGCCAGCGGCTCTTGATGACGAACTAGCTGCCCTGGAAGAGCGTCTGAATACTGCCATCTAGTCGGCCTGTCACGCCGATTTTTCGCAACCCTATCCAGCGGCGGGCGTTCTCACTCTTGAGAATACCTCAGCCTCTCTAATCGCCAATTTCGACCCCAATTAATCGATTTAGTCGTCTATATTCTCCCCGCATCCTTTCTCGGCCCCTTGGCACATGTGTTGCTAAAAAGAATATTAGATCCGAAGGGTAGCCTGTCGAATACATCGCCGAAGGAGCGCAGGCGACGAAGAAGAAGATGTCATTGAGAGTCATAAAATGTTGGTTCTGCGGATCGCTGCACGAGACCGAAACCGAAACATCCGTGTCATGCCACTGCGGGCACGAAGCCGGCCCGCGGCGGAAGATTCAACTCAAGCGTCATGCCAGGCGGCAGCCTGAAATCATGCCTGAATCCGAGTTCCAAGCCGCTACGTCGCCGGGCACGCACCGTCTCGCCGTCGCGGAATCCTTCAAGACGCTGAAAGTCGACACCTGTGATTTCTATCGTAGGCGACCGCGAGGCAACTCGGCGGTCACTGGAGATACGCTCTGCTGGCTCGCACTCTTCGCAATCGGAGTGCCGCTGGCTTACCTGCGCTACGGAAACGTGCTCGGCAACGGAACGCTGGTTTCACTCAGCACCTTCGGCACGACCTACGGCCTCGCCATCATGCTGATCTTCCACGTCCTGTGTGTTCTTATCGCGTTCAAGGACGAAATATCCCGCGGCATGCTCGCACTTGTTGTGCCCTGTTACTCGTTCTTCTATGTGTTCTCGAAGTCAGATCAGTATGTCGTCCGGGTACTACTGGGTCTATTCCTGATTGCCTTCGGTTTCGAAACCTACGAAGGCTTCCTCGGATTCGTCCGCTCGGCCGACGTGCATATCCAGTCCATGCTGGGCAAGGCCTAAATCCTACCAGGCCTCTTCCGCCAGCATGGCCTTCACCTCCTGCATCACCAACTGCATGCGCTTGGACATCGGCGGGCGGAACGGCTTGCGCAGCAGACGCATCCCGGCTTGATCCGGCGTGCAGTTACCCTTGCGGCGATTGCACGCGGTACAGGCCGTTACCATATTCTCGTAGGTTTCCTTGCCCCCGATCGAACGCGGCAGGACATGATCCGCCGTCAGGTCCGCCTTGGACTCGATCTTGACGCCGCAATATTGGCAGACGTAGTCGTCGCGCTCCCAGACACCCCGATTCGAATAGCGGAACGTCCGTCCGTACGCGCGCACGTAGCGGAAGATCCGAATGATTTTCGGTACGCGCAGCACGCTCGAACTTGTGCGCAGAACACCCGCGGCGTACTTGGTAACCTCGGCCTTGCCCTCGTCTACGAGCATGAGTGCCCGCGCGAGCGACGTCAAACTGACGCACTCGTACGAATTATTCAGGACATAGACGCGATGCATACTCAACCTCTTTTCTTAGCGCGTTAAACAGCTGAGCGTTCAATTTTCGATGAGTTAGAACGTCAAGTCAAGCCGATCGCCCCAGGATGCGTAGGGGCCATGGCATCGACTTTCGAGAAACGCGGATCCCTCCACTTGATAGGGGTTGATCTGTCCCGGCGCTCCTTATTAGAGTCAACCCTTCGGCCATATGAGCTACACCAGAGACAATGCACGTCGCGGCCTGACCCTTCGATCAGTCGTGATCACGATCGTAGCGCTATTCGCGATGGCCGTTTGGATCCAGTACGAGGAGGTTCATGCCACCGGTGGCCCGCTCGGTGAAAATGCTCCGCCGAACAGCGCCGTCGGCATCATCCTTATCCTGCTTCTCATCAGCTCCTTGCTGTACCGATTACGACGCAGCCTGCGTATCGTTACTGCGGAATTGGTCGTAATCTATGCGGCACTCATCGTGGCCGCGCCCCTCATGTCGCAGGGCATCTGGCACCGCTTCCCGGGTCTGCTGGCCGGCATCGCGCATGAGCAGGATTTCAAGTCCTACGAGAGCCTGCCACCGATGCTCTGGCCCCACGGCGACAACCTCGTGCCGAACCACCAGTTTCGGGACGGCCTGAAAGGATTCACAGCGGCCGGCGACAAACCAGTTACATTCGAAGTCATCGATCGCGGCGAGAAAGGCGAATGGAACAGCCCCGTCCTGCGGGACACCGACGATCCGGCAGGCGCGTCGGCCATCGCCGTCACGATCAACCGTGTCAATGCCGCGGGCAAAGAAGTCCTCGTTCCCGGTGAACGATATCTTTTTACGGCTCTCATTCGTGCTAACGGGTTTGCCGGCGACTCATCCTATATCGTCGACATGCAGGCGGACGCCGGCGCGACACGCAACCTGATCGTCGGCACGTCCGCGACTAAACCCAGCTTCGCGAACCCGGGCGGCTTCGCGCGGGTCGGCCTGAACCCGGTCACGATCCCGAGTGATCTGCAACAGGCGTTGACGATCCGGATCAGCATGCGCGGCAGCGGCACGGCGGCGGTCCAGGACATACAGTTCTTCAACAACGAGGCGATTGAAGGCCTGTACTCGGGAATCCAAATCGTGCGCGAGAGCGAGGCAGACGGACTGGGACCAAACGAACGCGGCGTGCTACACGTGCGCCCGGACAGCCTGCACGGACTGCGCGGGTTCGTATACCTGCTCAAAGGCTATATCCCGCTCGAACAATGGCTCCGCCCCGCCGTGGCATGGACGATCCTGATCAGCGCAATATTTCTGGCCCTTTACGGCGCCAACATCCTGATGCGCCGGCAATGGGTCGCGAACGAGCGATTCACTCTGCCGCTTACGTACTTCCCGAAAATGCTTTTCGCAACGGAGACGGATGCGAACGGCAAGCGGTATCTGCCGATATTCCGGAATCGAATCATGTGGATCGGGTTCGGAATCGCATTCGTGATCGCACTGCTCAAGGGCTTTCATTTCTACAATCCAGATATCCCCGCCCCGGTCTTTCCGCCCGTGCCGTTCAGCGAGAATGTACAGGCGCCGTGGATGAAGGCGCTGCTCGCCAACGTCGGCATCGGGTTGAGCATCGGAGCCGGGATTTCTCTCGTGGTGCTTGCCGTCGCACTTCTGGTGGAAACGGATATTCTTTTTTCGCTCTGGTCAATGTTCCTGCTGTTCCAGTTCTGGTTTATGTTCGGGAAAACCGCCAACATGAACGCCATACCGGGCTATCCCTGGCGGCATGAACAGAACATCGGCGGCTACATCGCCTACGCGTTGCTGGCGGTTTGGGTCGCGCGGAGCCACCTGTTGCGATTACTGCGCCTCGTCGTCGGGAAGGGCGGTCAGACCGAAGAGGAACGCGACGAGCGCCGCACCTATCGGGGCGCAATCCTGATGCTTGCCGTCGCCTTCATCACGATCGCGGCGTGGAGCATCTGGACCCGTATGGGTGCGACCGTCGGATTGATTTTCTTCGGCTATATCGTGCTCACCGGATTTGCGCTGAGCAAAATCCGCGCCGAATGTGGCGCGCCGTTCGGATACATCACGCCCTACTTCGGGCTTTATTTTGTTGGTGCTATCGGCGGAATGGCCGCCTTTAAGGCGACCGGCCTGCTCGTGGCCACCATGGCCAGTGGATTCATGTGCGTTTCGGTGTTTCTGTTGATCGCCCCGGCGCAGCTCGAGATGATCGAAGTGGGGCGCCATTTCAACGTCCGACGGCGCGATGTCGGCGCCGGACTGTGGATGGGGCTCCTGGGCGGGATCTTTATCGGAGGGTTCGCCGTGCTCTGTTGGTCCTACGCCATTGGGGCTAACAACATGGAATACAAGTGGCCCTATACGCAGAACTGGTACTACAACGATTATCGCGCCGCCGAGGCCAATGCGGACCGCGCCTTTGCATCCGGCATGATCGGCGAGGCGCCGGAGTCACAGCCGCTTAATTTCGTGAAGAATCCGAAGGCCAAGGGCATCGGCATCGGCGCGGTTATCACGGTCATAATCGCCGTCGTACGGGCACGCTTCGCCTGGTTCCCCTTTCATCCGGTGGGCTACGTGCTGGCGCCAACCTTCTTTATCATGGGCACCTGGTTCCCGATCTTTCTGGCCTGGTTGATCCGGTCGATCCTCTTGAAGATCGGGGGCGCGCGTATGATCCGGCACGGCATTGTGCCCTGCGCAATCGGAATCTTCCTGGGCGCGATCGCATCCATCGTTTTCTTTGACATCATCGGGCTCTATCTCCGGGCGCAGGGCGTCACCAAGGTATACGCATCGATCCCATGACCCGCACACCACCAGAATCCGAAAAACCCGAGGCGACAACCAGTTGGTTAGCCCAACTCCTGCCGACCGTTCTATTTCTGTTACTGGGCTGGGGCCTGTTGCACTTCTTCGTCACCATCGTTGAACCACAGGAGCGCAAGCCGCAGGTTCCGTTCTCCGCCGATTATTCCGAGAATCCTTTGCTGGATGTTCTGGCGCTCAACCGTTTCGACGCGAACATGGATGCGATCGCCGACGCCGGCGAACCCCGCGAGGGCGAGCGCGCAATCGGACGTCTATCCGGAAGCCCGGGCTTTCATCGCACGGAGGCGCTCATCCTCGACACCTTCACGCGCGCCGGACTGAACATCCACACGCAGGCGCTGCAGGTCGTGGTGCCGGTGACGGAAGTCTGCGAGATTCTCGACGAAACCGGTCAGCCCCTGGAAAACGTCCGGCTCTATCCGGTCATTCCGGCTGGCCTCTTGCCGATGGCGCTGCCGCCCGAAGGCATTACGGCCAACCTGCTGGCCACTCATGATCTCGGGACCGGGAACCTGTATGGCCACGACCCCACCAATACCATCATCCTTTCATACCCCGGCGACGGCAACGGATGGCCCGACCTCGCCTCGCTCGGTGTGCGTGCGCTGATCATTGACGATGACGAACTCGAGAAATCGTTTCGGACGGATGCCGACCACGGCGGCAGTTGGTGGCATGCGCAGCAGGTGACATCGGAGGCAACGTTTCCGAGGTTCTATGCACGTGGTCCACTGCGCCGACACGCCGGCCGTACCGTGCGGATTCGCTGCACAGTCACCTGGCAGGAACGCACGGTTCAGAACATTGTCGGTGTCCTCCCCGGGCGTGAATCGAACAAGGAAGCGTTGATCCTGAGTGCACCCTACGACGGCATCTCGGTCATTCCCGACATCTCTCCCACGGCAGAAGCCGCTCTCTCCCTGGCGATGCTCCTTGAACTTGTCGAGGCCCTGGAACCGTATCGCGGCACGCTCAAGCGCGACGTCATATTCGTGGCTACCGCGGGACACGCACAGGCACGCGCGGGCGTCTGTCGGCTAATGGAGGCCATGGACCAATTGACGCCCAGCGAGGCCGATTACCGTTCTCTCGAGGAACAGCTCGCGGACGAAGATACCGGCCGCAAGCGCGCCGCGCAGGCCCATGCTCTGCTGGAACGGCTGCCCTCCGACCGCGCGAAGCGCCGTGCCTACCTCGCCGCGCACAACAAGGATCAGGACACCGCTTCACGCAAGTGGCTGCAGGCACAGCTACAAGTTGCCCTGGGCGAAATCAATCTTGGCTTTCGCGATGCCGCGATGGAGGCACGACTCACCTACATGCGTGCGGGTCACCCGGCCTATCGGGACGGCTTCGATCCCCTCACGGCCGGCGAGGCGGAACGCAAGGACCCGGCCCAGCGGCATCCGCTGCTAAGCGCATACCTGGATCGCAAGCGCTTCGACGACCGGTCGGCGAACTTCATGTCGTCGTTGCTCGCCGAAGGCATTACCAGACCCGAGTTCGACGCCTGGAACGTGCGTGCCAAAATGCTGGAACACCTGGCGCGAATCGTTGTCCACCATCAACGGCGAGGCACACAGATTCGCCAGACCATCGCGCTACGCGACACGCTGGCCCGCTACCAGAATACGCTGACGCTGAACCTGCGCCTGTACTCCGGCGGTCATCAGTCGCGGCGTGACCTCGCCCTGTTGCTCGGCGAATCGGGCATTGGAACGATTGTGCTGCCCCAGGTAGCCGAACTGGCCAACGCCATAACAGACAAGATTCCGAATATCGACGGCACCCCGCTTTTCTCGGTCACGCACTGGGGCGCCGCGGATGCCACGGGCAAGGCGCAATCACTTAATCCACACGGCAGTAATCCGCCGTTCGAGTCGCGCCTCTGGCATACCTTCGGACGCCAGGCGTTTACGTTGGTCAACCGCCACTTCGTTCCACCCCGACTGGGAACACCGGAAGACGATTTTAAGGAATTGAATCGCGACGTCGTGCGCGGCATGCGCCCCACGCTGGGGCGCGCAATCCTTTCGGTCGCGCAGGGCCGGGTACCATTCAAGAGCTTCGAATCGACGCGGACAGGCAAAATTCAGACGTTGCGCGGCGCGGTCTTCGGACAGGCGGGGAGCGCATCGCTCATTCCAAGCCATCCCTCTACGCGACGAACCTTTGTTCGTGCCTACTCGGGTGCCACACCGGCGGCTGACCACATTGTCACGGACAAGGGAACGTCACGCTATCCCATTCTGCAAACCGACCCTTACGGTCGCTATGATCGACGCTTTCTTACCGGGTACTCGCCCTGGAGTGTCTTTACCGTGGATGCCGTACGCTTTGACAGCACCGGCCGCGTTGCGTATTTCAAGGACAACTCGCCGGCTGGACAGTCGGTGCTCAAGAGCACGGGCCTCTCACCCAAGCATTTCCTCGCCGGCCGAGGCAAGCCGGTGAAGCCCGTTAATATCCCCATCTTTCGCGCAACGCCGATCGCTATCTACAATCGCATTAACCCTCAAACCTTAAGAAATTTCCAGAGAGTCAATTTTATCGATACGGTCGACTTGACCACCCCTAAAGCCATTCACCAGGGCACGATGCTGACCATGCTGGAGCCGGACACGCGTTTCTACGTGACCATGATGGCCGGTGCCCCCGGCAATGAAGAGATCCTCGACGTACGGGCCTTCATGCTCAACGTCGACCCGGCAACAATACCCAACCCGGAGGAACCGGAAATCCACGGCCGGGGCTACCTCGCCGCCGACACACCGGTTCTGCTCCGCCCCTTTCGCGAGGCGGCTCGATCGATGACACGTACGGCGCAGAAGCGTCTGGCCCTGCAATCACGTTTTCACATGGCGGACGAGCAGTCGATGGACTTCCAGGAGCGGTCGCAGACCTGGCTCGACATCGCCGCTGAGAACGATGCCGCAAGCGACGCACAGGCCGCTGTAAACGCCTCAGCGACCAGCCTGGCCTACGCCATCAATAATCATCCCGTAATCCAGAACCGCATCAAGCACGCCGTTTACGGCATTCTCTGGTACCTCGCCTTACTCGTGCCGTTCGTGATCTTCTTCGAAAAGCTCGTCTTCGGATTCACAGACATTCGCAAGCAGCTCATGATGAACGGCATCATCTTCCTCGCCTTCTTCTCCATTCTCCGCTTTTTCCATCCCGCCTTCCAGATCGTACGATCCTCCCTGATGATCCTGCTGGGCTTCATCATCTTTCTGCTGACCCTGCTCGTGACGCTCATGGTCAGCGGCAAATTCAAGCAGAACCTGAAGGAACTGCGCAGCAAGGAAGGGCGTGTCGAAGGTGCCGACGTCAATCGCGGCGGACTTATCGGCGCGGCATTAATGCTGGGCCTGAACAACATGCGCCGCCGCAAGGTACGCACAGGGCTGACCTGCCTGACCCTCATCTTCATTACCTTCGCCATGATTTGCTTTACGTCGATCTCCAGTAACCTTGTGAATACGGAATACATCACGGGGCGCTCCGCGTGGAATGGCATCACGATTCAAAAAGAAGGTTTCCTCCCCCTGGATCCCACCGAGATTACGAATCTTCGGCGCCTGTACGCGGACCGCCTGCCGATGGCTCAGACCGTATGGATTACGGGCGCCCTCAACGCATGGCACGTCCAACGCGTCGGTCTGCGCAACGCCGAACTCCCCGTTGAACGCGTATTCGATGTCGGTGAGACGCGCGTATCCAAGCGATCGATCGCGGACGGCGGCCTGATCCTGGACTGGTCGGAACCCCTGTTCAGTGGCATCGATGACATGCTTCTGACACGGAAGGACTGGTTCCCGCGGCCGCCCGCAACGCAACGCGAAAAGATCACCGCGGCCGCAGAGGGCTACCAGGCACGCAACCTGATCGTGCTACCCGATCAGATGGCCGCGGCACTCGACATTTCAGTCGAGGACGTCAACGCGGGGTCCGTTACGGTAACGATCGGCTCCACCGAATTCTTCGTATGCGGCATCATCGACTCGGCGCAGCTCGGCCGCATTCAGGGCCTTGACGGCAAACCCATTCTGCCGATCGACCTGAATTCAATTCAGGCCCTGGGCCGAAAGAACCAGTGGGCGGTGATTCCCGAGGATACGCAGCGCATCGATCCGGCCCGTGTCGTCCTCGTGAACAAGTCCCCGGCGGGTGTGGCGAATATAGAACAGCGAACCGTATCGCTGTCGCTCCTCTTCCCCGACAAGCCCTGCCGCGTTGCGACGGATCAACCGGAACAGGCGCCACTGGGCGTCAAAGCCCAACGCCAGATCGTGCTCGAACATCTCGAGCGCACGGGCGAAGCCGCGTATTACGCGATCGACGGTCTGGCCTATTACGGCGTCCGCAAACGCGCGCGCAGTATCGGCGGTCTCCTGCAACTCCTGGTCCCGCTCCTGCTCGCAGCCCTGACCGTTTTCAATACTATGCGTGGTTCCGTGTACGAACGTAAGGACGAGATCTACGTATACAACGCGGTGGGCATTGCTCCGAATCACGTTTTCTTCATGTTCATGGCCGAGGCGGGAGTCTACGCCGTGATCGGCGCCATGATGGGTTATATCCTCAGCCAGGGCACGGGTCGGCTGCTGACCGCCCTCGGACTCACCGGTGGGCTCAACCTTGACTACAGTTCGATCGAAACCATCTACGCGTCCATCGCCATTATCGGCGCGGTTCTACTCTCAACCGTGATTCCCGCGCGCGATGCTGCACGGGTCGCATCCCCCTCGGGCGTGGCCTCCTGGGCTCTGCCGGAAATCTCGGGCGACGTCATGACCTTCAACCTGCCTTTCACCTTTACGCCACACGACCGGCTCGCCGTGGTCAGCTACTTCAGCCGCTGGCTGGACGCACACGGCGAAGGCAGTTCGGGACCGTTCTACTGCGCCCCACCCGAGGCGAGCCTCGAGACGGATGAACACATCCCAGTGGTCGCGAGCACAGTCTGGCTGAAACCCTATGATCTTGGTGTCTCGCAACGCATGGAGATCTCGCTACCAACCGATCCCGAGACGGATGAGTTCATCGCGCATGTCAGGTTGACACGCCTCAGCGGCAATATCGTCGGCTGGCAGCGCACGGTGAAGCCGTTCCTCGGCGTCGTGCGTAAGCAGTTTCTTAACTGGCGTGCCACGACGGACGGTGAACGCAGTGCAATGTTTGAGGAAGCTCGCGAAATCATCAAGGATACGACCCTTTGACAGATCCTAATCCGGTAACTACTATGATTCTCGAAATCATTCACAGGCGAAACAGCAGGAATGGCAGATCTACACGAAAAAAAGGCGCTGGTACTCACTCCATCACACGGGTTCGCGTACATTGCGTTCTGGCAATGGGCCGCCTTCACGGTTCTCCTGCTCCTGATCTGGACCAACGAAATCCTGGATCTGCCCGCGCTCTGGTACGGCACGGCGCCTCGGGCAGCGGACATTTCGCGCGGGCTTTTGGCGACCGCGGCCGTCCTCCTCACCGGCGTGATCGCAACTGGGAACACCTACCTGCAGCAGCGTCGTCTGATCCACAGCATGGTTGCGATCTGTTCATATTGTCACAAGATCCGTGTCGAACAGGAACTCTGGGAGGGACTCGAGTCCTTCATCGACAAGACCTCGACAATCTCCATGACGCACGGCATTTGTCCGGAATGCTACAAGAAAGCGGTCGCCGAAGCGTTCCCCGAAGACGCCGCCAGCACGGCGGACGAGCCCGCAACACCGGCGAAGGGCGCCGGGCATGACGGAAAAGATACCGAAGGGCGCTGACCCCGAACTCGAGATCTATCGGTCCGTCCTCGAGACGCCGACCGAGTTCAAGAACGGGTTTACCGGGATCGCCGTCGCCGGCGCATTCTTCTGCGGCCTGCTGATGATGCCGGGGGCAATCTACCTCAGCCTGATCACCGGCCAGAGCATCGCCGCTGCCTGGGTGACCGTCATTATTTTCTCGGAAGTCTCGCGTCGCGCCATGCGCACCGTGAGCAAACAGGAACTCGTCATTCTGCTGACCGTCTCCGGGGCCATGACAGTCGGTGTTGGAGTTGGATTGGCGGGCGGACCTATTGCGCAGTTGATCTGGCGTCAGTATCTCATCCAGAGCGACGCCGTGCGCGACATCGGCTTGATGGGCCAGTTCCCGTCGTGGTGGGTACCGGATGCGACCAGCGAAGCCATCACCGAACGTAACCTGCTGCATCGCGCCTGGATGATCCCGGTAGTGATCATGCTTTTCATGCACGTCGTTGGGCGCATCAAGAGCTACACCCTGGGCTATTTCTTCTTCCGCTTGACCTCCGACGTGGAACGACTCCCCTTCCCCTTCGCCGGTATCGCGGCACAGGGCGCCATGGCACTGGCCGAGTCCGGGGAGCGGCACACGACCTGGAAATGGCGCGTTTTCTCACTCGGCGCCATGATCGGGATCGGCTTCGGCATCCTCCAGATCGGCGTCCCCATGGTGACCGGCACATTCCTCAACAAGCCCATCATGCTGATCCCACTGCCATGGTACGATGCCACAACGCTCACCGAGGGATTCATGCCCGCCACGCCCACGGGCATGGTCATCGACCTGGGGCTTATCATCGTGGGCATGGTGGTCCCCTTCTGGGCTGTCATGGGCACGCTCGCCTCCGTTATCCTGACGCTGGTCCTCAACCCCGCGCTACAGTTCGCCGGGATACTGACGCGCTGGCAGCCGGGCATGGATACGGTTTCGACAACATTCAACAACTCGATCGATTTCTGGATGAGTTTCACCATCGGCGTCGCGGGGTCGATCGCGGTCATCTCGATCTATCAGTCGGCGCGGGACCTGATCAAGAAACGCAACGAGATCCGGGCGCGCACGGATGAAGTGGCAAGCAACCGGTCCATCTGGGAGACGCCCGAGGGGCGCGGCGACTTTTCACCCTGGGTGGCCCTGATTATCTACGCGGTATCCTCCATCGCCGTGATCTGGCTCTGCTGCCTGCTGATCCCGCCTTTCCCCATGCGGATCTGGTTCCTCGTCTTCTTTACGTTTCTCTACACGCCGTTGATTTCGTATATCAACGCGCGCCTGATCGGTATCGTCGGTCAACACGTCGACATCCCATTCGTGCGCGAGGCGGCCTATATTCTCTCGGGGTCGAAGGGTGTCGACATCTGGCTGGCCCCGATCCCGATCGAGAACTACGGCGCCCGCGCGCAGGACTTTCGATCGCAGGAACTGACCGGCACGAATTTCTGGTCCTATGTCAAAGCAGATTGCTTGATCGTGCCTCTCATCTTCATCCTCAGTTTTGCTTTCTGGGCCTTCATCTGGAAATCAGCCGCCATCCCCTCGGACATGTTCCCCTTCGCGCAGAAGATGTGGGACCTGCAGGCGAAGAACACGGTGCTGCTCTACTCCGCCACGCTCCCGACGGAGGGCGTGAAGCCGTTGTTCTACGAAGCCCTGCATCCCGAAGTCATTGGTGGCGCTTTCGGTTTCGGCATGATCTCGTTCATCGTTCTCACGCTCTTCAAGCTGCCCGTGATGGCTGTCTACGGTTTCGTACAGGGCGTAGGCCAGATGCCGCATGCGTTCATCCCGATCGTAATCGGCGCCTTCATTGGAAAGTACTATTTCCATAAACGCTTTGGTCAGAAACGATGGCTGGAGATCGCACCCGTTCTTGCGGCCGGCTACGGCACCGGCATCGGGCTTATCGCGCTGCTGGGCGTTTCATTGAACCTCATCATCAAGGCTATATCACCGGCTCCTTTTTAGCGACCGGCAGACGAAACCCATCCAATGGATCAGGTCGGAACACAGGAAAAGCTCCCGTTCTCGCGGGCCGTGCAGATCTCCATCCGCAGCATGAAGATCCGGCTCGGCCGTTCGATCGTGACGCTCTCCGGCATCGTGCTAGGTATCGCGTTCCTGATGAGCAACCTCGTGTCGCAACTCATCCTCGACGCGGTTAAGGAAGAGCGCGAACACCGACAAACGGTCGGGCTGATGCAGGCCGTGTTCCATTCAGAAGTCGGCAGCATCGCCGAAAAACAGATCACCGCTGTTGTTTATGGCGAAATGAAGGCCGCCGAAAAGATGTTTCTCGATAATCTCGGCGGCCTGACATCCGGCCAGATTCAGATTATCCGTCAGGGTGCTGCACTCCCGGAGACGTCTGACGTCATGATCGTACTGGGTCAGGACCCGCGCGCCGCACACTCTCTCGCCCAACTAACCGCAGGCCTGCCCGACAAACTGGTCCTGGATGCCCTGGGTACGCGTGACTATTCGGGTGATACGCCGGTAGACGTGCGGCGCGAACTTTTCTTCAGCGAGCAGACTGCGGAGCGCCGGGCCGAACTGGCGAAAGAACGGAAGGAAGCGACATTTCGTACGATCTGGATCGTAATCATCTCCGTATTCGTGACGATGATCAGCGTATCCAACGCTTTGTTAATGTCGGTCACCGAGCGCTTTCGCGAGATCGGCACCATGAAGTGCCTGGGCGCGCTCTCCTCCTTCATTCGCACGCTCTTCCTCATCGAAAGCTCCCTGCTGGGCGCCGCGGGCTCTGCCGTGGGTGTACTCATCGGCATCCTGCTTCCCATGGTCATCTACGGTTTCACCTACAATTTCGGTGTAATCGCCGGCTCCATGGATTACCCCTTGCTCGGACTCTGCGCCGTCGTCGCTGTCATCATCGGAACCGTCCTCTCCGTTGCCGCCGCCATCTACCCGGCACGCGTTGCGGCCAATATGGTGCCAGCGGATGCATTGAGGAGCACGGTCTGAAAAATGAAAACGGAAGTTGCATTTTTCGAGACGACACGCCGGAGAAAGACGGAGTGATTACCGAAGAATGCGATCCCATGCTTAACTCGTGAAACCCCGAAAGAATTCTTAATCTTCAGTTTTCAAGGTTCCATGCCCTGACACAATGACGACACAAACAGAAACCGTCGACCAGATCTTCGACGCCGCATCATCATCGCGTCACTCCGGCTTCGTCATCCGGTCCGTCGACATTCGCCGCGTCTACCAGATGGGCGATTCGGAGACGCACGCCCTGCGCGGCGTGACGCTCGATATCGAACGCGGTGAATACATGTCGATCATGGGCCCGTCCGGATCGGGCAAGAGCACGTTCTTTAATATGATAGGCGGACTGGACAAGCCCACCGCCGGCAAAGTCTACATCGACCAGGTGGACATCGCGCAACTGGATCCCTACGAACTCGCCTGGTTACGTTGCCGCAAGGTGGGGTACATTTTCCAGTCGTTCAACCTGATCCAGGTCATGTCCTGCCTCGAAAATGTCATGCTGCCCATGTCCTTTGCCGGGCTGGACAGCGAGAAAGCCCGCGACAAGGCGATGGATATCCTGGATAAGGTCGGACTCGGTGACCGAGCCCTGCACAAGCCTCAGGAAATGTCCGGCGGTCAACAGCAGCGCGTCGCAATAGCCAGGTCGCTCGCGAATTCACCCGACATCCTCCTGGCCGATGAACCGACGGGTAACCTGGACTTAAGAACCGGTGAAGAGATCATCGAGTTATTTGTGAAACTCCGCGACGATCTTGGCGTTACGATCATCACCGCCACCCACGACCTGAAGATGTTACGCGCGTCCGACCGAGTCGTCTGGATCGACGACGGATTGATCACAAAAGTAACCACACCGGACGAAATGAACATCGAGATATCGGAGATTCATTGATCCGCTAAAGACCGCGAAACGTTATGCCCGCCATTCAAAACTCCAATGACGCGCCCGCGATCGGGGACCCGTTCGCGGTTGTGCCCATCGTGCCCCCTAACGTGGAGACTCGCACGGACGAGAAAGGCCAACTCCACCTGCGTGTCACGCCGCCGCTGGCCGGGCTTAAGAAGCAACTGGCCCGATGGATGGGCCAGGACCATTCCCACCGCATCGCACTCGATGAGCACGGCACACAGTTTTTCCAACTGATAGACGGTCAACGCCGACTGCGGGACATTGCAGACGAAATGACCGCCGGCTCGGATCGATGCCGTGAGGACGTGGAGTCGGGCGTCATCCTCTTTACGAAACAATTGATGACCCGCAACATGATCGCCCTCGAAATTCCCGTGTCCAAGGACCCATTAACCGATTAACCAATCAACTGCCATGGCTGACATCATCGCATCCGTAAAGGACGTTAAACGCCGCTACACCCTGGGCGACGAAGATGTATGGGCGCTCAACGGGGTCTCTCTGGATATCTACAAGGGCGAATATCTCGCGATCATGGGCCCCTCCGGCTCCGGCAAATCGACGCTGTTCAACATGATCGGCGCACTCGACGTGCCGACCGCGGGCACGATCGAGTTCATGGGCGCCGACCTGTTCAAGCTGCCCGAGGAGCGCCAGGCCTGGATTCGCTGCAACCAGGTGGGCTACATTTTCCAGACCTTTAACCTGATCACGGTCATGACCGCGCTTGAAAACGTGATGCTCCCCATCATCCTGCGGGGAGCGGGTGATGACGAAGCGAAACGGCGCGCGGCGGAAATACTGGAACGCGTCGGCCTGGCGCACAGGCTGGATCACCTCCCAAATCAACTCTCCGGCGGACAGTGCCAACGCGTGGCGGTCGCGCGCGCGCTCGCAAACTCCCCTGCGGTGATCCTCGCGGATGAGCCCACGGGTAATCTCGATTCAACGACGGGCTCCGAAATCATTCAACTCCTACGCGAGTTGCAGCGCGAAGACAACGTCACCATCATCACGGCGACCCACGATGCGAAGATGCTGGATGTCTCCGATCGTATCGTCTGGATCTCCGATGGCCTCGTTGCACGCGTTGAACATCGCAGCGACGTCGATATCGCCGTCGGTACGTTCGGCAGGGAGTCACCCTAACAGCCTGCCTATGATGTGGGTCGCGCGGGAGACGAGATGCAGGATGCGAGGCGATGGTCGCATAGGCTTCGCACGTCACGCCCGCATCTCGTCACCCCGCACCACTCCCTACCGAAACACCGCGACCGCCCCCGACGCTTACTCCCCAACCCACGCCATCGCGTCAATCTCGACCTTGATCTTGGGCAATCCCGCCTCGACGGTCGTGCGGCAGGGTTTGTGATCGCCGAAGAAGGCGCTGTAGACGCCGTTGAAAGACTGGAAGTCAGCCAGGTCGGCCAGGTAACAGTTGCACTTTACGACCTGGTCCACGCGCGCGCCGGCAGCCTCAAGAAGGACTCGAATATTGTTCAGCGTCGTGGCGGTCTCCTCTTCAATGGTTCCGTAAAGAAATTCCCCCTCGGGTGAAACAGCGGCCTGGCCGGATACAACAACCCAGTTTCCAAATTTCAGCGCAGGCGAATAGGGCCCCTTGGGGGCAGCGGCTTCAGGACTCGTAACCATTTCCACTGAACTCTCCTTTATCATTACTGAACAAGACTCTCGTAATCTTGTGGATCGCGATGCCCCCTGTCAAGCGACGGCTCGACAGGGCAGAAGGGTCGCGACTACGATACGCGCTCATGACCGACGTATCCAAACGCATGCTGGGGGTGCAGTCACCTGTCATTCCCGTCGTCGGAACCCTGGTCCGCGACAATCCAGGCACGATTTCGCTCGGCCAGGGGATCGTACACTATCCTCCGCCGACGGAGGCGGTCGAAGCAGCCGCCGCCTGCACCGCCGACCCGGCTAATCACATCTACCGTGCCGTCGACGGCATCCCGGCACTGCGCAACGCACTTCGCGCGAAGCTCGCGGACGACAACGGACTCGTGATTGGAGATGAACACGGTCTACATGTCTGTGCCGGCGGCAACATGGCGTTCATGAACGGGTTGTTGGCAATCGCCGACCCCGGAAACGAAATCATCCTGCCCACGCCATATTACTTCAATCACGAGATGGCGACTGTCATGGCATCCTGCACGCCGATTACCGTTGCGACGGACTCGAATTACATGCTCCAGCCGGATGCCATCGCAGCGGCGATCACGCCACGCACACGCGCGGTCGTTACGGTGTCGCCCAACAACCCCAGCGGCGCCGTGTACCCCGAGGAAATGGTGCGCGAAGTTAACCGGATCTGCCGGGACAACGGGCTCTATCATATTCACGACGAGGCCTACGAGTACTTCACGTACGGTGCGGCCCGGCATTTCTCGCCCGGATCCATCCAAGACGCCGCGCCTTACACGATCTCGTTGTATTCGTTGTCGAAGGCCTACGGCATGGCCGGCTGGCGGATGGGGTACATGGTCTACCCAGCCCATCTGCACGAGGCCATTCGGAAAATCCAGGACACGATCCTGATCTGCCCGCCGATTCCCTCACAGTACGCGGCGTTGGCTGCACTCGGCATGGGCCGTGCCTATTGCGAGAACTGGCTCGAAGAGTATGCCGAAGTACGCACGGTCTTTAAGCAGGCGATGGCGTCGATCGATAACATCTGCGACGTGCCGAATGCCGACGGTGCCTTCTATTTTCTTCTGCGTGTGCACACCGACATGGACGCCATGACGCTGGTGCAGAAGCTCGTATTGGAACATGCTGTCGCCGCCATACCGGGCTCGGCGTTCGGCCTGACGAACGGGTGCTACCTGCGCGTCGCCTACGGTGCCCTGCGTAAGGACTCCGCCATCGAAGGCGTACAACGTCTCACAACCGGGCTACGCGCCCTCGTCAGCTCGTCCAACAACTAGTCAACCGTAACGATAAACAGTACGATCGCACTATCTATCGTTACGGCCCTGGGCGTACATGGGCCGGCGAAGGCCCCTTTCATGCATACAGCCCGGGGACTTTAAAGCCTTCCGATAGCCTTTTGTTGACGTGAATACAGCAGAAACACTAACGTCGGTACTCCGTGGCCGTTGAAGAAATCAAAACTGAAGCCGATCTCGATGATGCCCTCTCACGGCCGTCGCCTGCCCTCGTAGACATGATGGGCCGCATCGACGGTGACATCGTGATCCTTGGAATCGCGGGCAAAATGGGTGTCACGCTCGGCATGATGGCGCTACGAGCGGTGCGCGAGTCGGGGGTGGAGCGGCGTGTCATCGGCGTCGCGCGTTTCAGTAATCCGGAACACGAAACCACCCTCCGCGAATTCGGGCTGGAAACCATCCGCTGCGACCTGCTGGACCCCACCGCCGTTGCTTCGCTGCCCGACGCTGACAACATCATCTACATGGTCGGCCGCAAATTCGGGACCCAGGGCGATGAAGCCATGACCTGGGCGATCAACACCGTGGTACCAAGCCACGTCGCGCGCCGATATGCCACGAGTCGCATCGTCATGTTCAGCACCGGCTGTGTATACCCCTTCGTGCCAAGCACAAGCGACGGTCCTGACGAGAACGTCGGCATGGACGGCGTCGGCGACTATGCACAGGCAGCGGTCGCGCGCGAGCGGGTCTTTCAATACTACTCCGAATCCGGCGGAACCCCGATCCTGATGTATCGACTCAACTACGCGATCGACCTGCGCTATGGGGTGCTCCACGATATTGCGCAACTCATCTGCAACGATCAGCCGGTAGACCTGACGATGCCCTGCTTCAATTGCATCTGGCAACGCGATGCTAATGATCGTGCGCTACGCTGCCTCGAACGCTGCGCCAGTCCACCAGCCGTTCTCAATGTGACCGGGCCGGAATCTCATGATCTTCGGGAAACGGCCCTGGCATTGGCCGACAAACTGGGCAAGACGGTGTCGTTCACGGGCACGCCCAGTGAGACAACCTGGTTAAGTAACGCGTCGAAATCAATCGCCCTGTTCGGTCCTCCGGAAACGAGCATCGAGGACATGATCGAAATGACGGCCACGTGGATCACACTCGGCGGAAGCAGCCTGGGCAAACCGACCCATTTCGAGGTCGCCGACGGCAAGTACTGACGCCATGCGAGAGGCAACCGTGTATGCTTATTAAAGACATTCCTTCCGGCATTCGTGACCGGGTCACGCAGGGCTGCGTCATCCCGGCGCATCCGCTCGCCCTCAATGATCAACGTCGATTATCCGAGTCGCACCAGCGCGGTTTGACCCGCTATTACTGCGATGCAGGCTGCGGCGGCATCGCGGTGGGTGTGCACTCCACGCAATTTGAGATTCGCGAACCGCAATTCGGCCTCTACGAACCCGTCCTGTCGCTCGCAGCCGACACGATGGACAACTGGGCAACTGACCGTGCAATGCTCAAGGTCGCCGGTATTTGCGGACGCACGGAACAGGCCGTCGCCGAGGCCACCATCGCTGAGTCGCTCGGGTATCATGCCGGCCTGCTCAGCCTCAGCGCGTGGAAAGACGCTGCGGTCGCGGATATCGTGGCCCATTGTCGCGCCGTCGCCGAAGTGATGCCGCTCTGGGGCTTTTACCTGCAACCCGCCGCCGGCGGTCTCCTGCTGCCCTACGAATTCTGGCGCGCCTTCGCCGAGATCGAGAACGTGTTGGCGATCAAAATAGCCCCGTTCAATCGCTACCAGACGCTGGATGTCATACGGGCGGTCTGTGATGCCGGTCGCGCCGACGATATCGCCTTATACACCGGCAACGACGATACGATCGTCCATGACCTGTTGACGCCTTACCAAATCATTACGCCCGGCGGGCCGCAACAGGTTCGAATCGTAGGCGGACTACTGGGTCACTGGTGCGCCTGGACCCAGCGCGCTGTTGAACAACTCGCCCAAATTCACGAATTGACCGGAACGAACGCAGATGTGCCCGCGAACATGCTTACACTCGCTACGGAGGTCACCGACTCAAACGCGGCGTTCTTTGACGCCGCTAACAACTTTTCCGGATGTCTCTCGGGCATTAACGAAGTCCTGCGTCGGCGCGGCCAGGTGCCGAGCGCCATCTGTTTGAATCCGAAGGAACAACTGTCCCCGGGACAAGCGGAGGATCTGGACCGGGTGCAGGCGGCCTACCCCCATCTCAACGACGACGATTTTGTCGCCGAGAATCTCGATCGCTGGCTGGCTTGATCCCGGAACCCTGCCTTGCCGCGTTCCGCCCCGCCTGGCGACAAGCGGCAACCGCATGGACGGCGACGCATGGAACATGGGGCAGACCTAGCGGACCTTAACCGACTTGCCCGTCGCCGCGCTCTTGTAAATGGCATGGATCAGCTTCACGCTGCGAATGCCTTCTTTGCCGTCGCAGGTCAAGCGACGTTGCTTGCCCCTGAGCACGTCGACCAGTTCCTGGAACTGGCGCCGATGTCCCTCGTGATTGATCGCGAGCGGGTCCGACGCCCCTCCGCTGCCGCCTTTCTTCGCTGAGAAGCGTTTCAACACGGCCTTGTCCGTCGGCAGGGATTTCTCGAAATCCCAGGTCACGAGATCCTCCTCCACGGACGCGATCGTACCCTTCGTGCCGCTGATCTCGATTTCCTTGGGGTAACCGGGAAAGATCTCGGTGGATGCCTCGATCGTGCCAAGTGCACCGCTACGGAATTTCAGGATCGCCGTCAGATTCGTTTCAACCTCGATCCGCTTGCGCGTGGGGCGATCCGCGTAGGCAGTCACTTCCACAACGTCGCCCATCAGCCAGATCAACAGGTCCACATTATGGATCGCCTGGTTCATCAGGCAGCCTCCCCCGTCAAGCTGCCAGGTCCCGCGCCACGCGCCGGAGTCGTAGTAGCTCTGCGGCCGATACCATTTCACGTATGCACTGCCGCTCACCGGCTTGCCGATGCGGCGCGAATCAATGGCGTCCTTCATAACGATGTTCACATCCCTGAACCGACTGGGAAAGATCGTCACGAGCTTCACGCGTTTCTGGCGACAGGTATCGATAATGCGCTGACAGCGGCGCGGTGTGATCTCGAGCGGCTTCTCGACAATGACGTGTTTGCCCGCGCACGCCGCCGCCACGGCCGTCTCCGCGTGCGCACCCGAGGGTGTGCAGATTGTCACGACATCGAGATCCGGATCCGCCAGGAACTGTTTCAGGTTGCCATATGCCCTTGCCTTGTACTTCTCGCCGAAGGCATCCGCCTTCCGCTGCGACCGGCTGAAACAACTATGTAAGCGGCCGCCCTTCAGTTCCCCCGCCGCATGGGCGTGAAAATCGGAAATGTTTCCCAAACCTACAATACCGAATCGAATGCTGCGTGATGCCATCGTCTGTGTCTCCAGGTTGCGAGGTGATCGTCCATGCGCCGGAATTCGCCGACGGCAAAGGAACGATGGCCACGCTAATCAAGCACTCGCCATCCGTCAACGCAGGAGCACACACAACAGCGAAAGCAACCTTGATCAGCGCGCGAGGTACGGGAATAATGGCGGCTCATGACAGTCCCGTCCACATGCACTGAACTCCTGCAACGCATGGTCGCGTTCGATACGGTCAATGCGAACATATCAGGCAAGCCCAGTCCGGAACGACCGCTCGCCGAATATATCGAGTCCGTCGCCGCGGACTGGGGCTTCGCGACGGCGCGCCTGCCGATCGAGGACGACGACATCAACCTGCTCGTCACGCACGAGGTCAGCCGCGACGCGCCATGGCTTCTCTTCGAAAGCCACATGGACACGGTCAGCGTGGTCGGCATGACAATCGACCCCTTCGGCGGTGAACTCCGCGACGGCCGCATCTATGGTCGCGGCAGTTGCGACACCAAGGGCACCGGGGCGGCCATGCTCTGGGCACTCAAGACCTACGCCGACGACCCGGATCAGCACCTCAATATCGGTGTCGTCTTCGTCACGGACGAAGAAGTTCAGAAGGTTGGGGCCGGCACGTTCGCCCGTCGACAACTATCGGAACTGGATTGGACGCCGGCAGGCGTCATCGTGGGTGAACCCACCGGTTCACGAATGATCACGGCTCACAACGGCTCCGTCCGCTGGTGGATTCGCACGCGGGGCGTCGCGGCACATTCCTCGGATCCCGCGCGGGGACGATCAGCCATCAGCGCAATGACGAAGGTGATCAACGCGATCGAGTCCGAATACGCACCCAACCTAACCACGACCGATCCGCTCACGGGAACCCCCGCGTGCACGATCAACATGATCGATGGCGGCTCGGCGATCAACATCATCCCGGAACAATGCAGCATCTATCTCGACCGTCGCACGGTACCCGGCGAAGACAGCCGTCGCGTGCTGCCCGATGTCGAGGCGATCCTCGATCGCCTGCGTGCAGATGATCCTGACCTCGATATCGTGCAGGAGACGCCCTTGCTCGATGACCCCGCATTGGACCCCTCCACCAACACGCAGTTTGCAGGGTTTGTCGGCAGCATCCTGGACGATCTGGGTCTATCGGCCGATCCGCTGGGTGCGAAGTATGGCACCGACGCAAGCCTGTTTCCGCCGGCCGGTGTACCGGCCATCGTCATGGGCCCCGGCGACATCGCCCAGGCGCACACGGCCGACGAATGGCTCGATCTTGAAGAACTCGAACGCGGGATCGACGTCTATCTCGCGCTTATGCGGTCGTCCAAGCTGTAATCGCCGGCAACCGTTTCAAAACTCGCCCCTACCCCTGCAACGCGTCCCAGACGCCCTCGGCAATCAAGGTGTGTCCCGTCGCGTTCGGATGTACCGGCTCAAACGGAAAGTATATCAACGGTGACTGATGCCTGAACTGGGCCTGGAAAAGATCGTGGGTCTTGACCCGCAGCGTGCCGTGCTTCGCGCCCATGCGGTCGGCCGCGGCGATATAGCCCGGCAATGCCTCGTGAATGCGCGCCCGATACGATTCCGCCACCTTGCCCTCGTGGTCGAGACTGCAATAGAACGGATCGATTAGCAGCAACCGAATGCCGGGCAGCTCCGCCTTCGTGAGCGTGAGGAGCTCGTCGTAAATTTCTTCGAATTTCTCCGGGGTCTGCCAGGGGCTTCCTCCCGGATTGCCCACGTAGCGATTGCAATCGTTGATACCGATCTTGATCGAGATCCAATCAGGTCGATACGAAAGCGCGTCGTCCATCCAACGGCCACGTAAGTCCTCGTTCGTATTTCCGCCGGTGCCGGAATTAATGACTTCGATCTTCTTTTCCGGCTCGCGCACCTTCACAAAGTCATCGAAAATCTTGACGTAGCCGGTACCCAACGGCTTCCACTGCGGGTCACGCCAGCCGCAATCGGTGATGCTGTCCCCAATGAAGAGTATCGTTTGCCCGTTCTCGATCTGCAGTCCCATGGCCTGTCCCCTCGTTAAGAATTTAGCGAGCGAGTCTGCGTCCCGTACGAATACCTGTCAAGAATCTCCGGAATCAACTTCGCAACGACAGATTGACGCCTTAGCACGAATTTCTTGCACTGGATTCGGGAGCGCGCGATGAGCACCGACTCCGGAAACCATTCGTTCACAACGGTCTCTATTGCCATCCCGATCACCGGATTCGCCCTGCATCTCAGTGCCAACCTGCACGCCTCGCCTGGCTTTCGGACAACCGCATCTATGGTGCCCCGCTATTTGCGGCCCCTGCTCTTCCCGAATTTCGTGCTGCCGACCATCATCGGACTCTTGCATCGACGTCCGTCATGAACCAGAATCCTCCCACGATGAACGTCATCTACCTCTGCACCGACACCTTCCGCTACGACAACGTCTTCGGTCCCGACCCGCTTCCGACGCGTACGCCCTATCTCGATGCGTTCGCAGCGAAGTCGACGGTCATGGACAACATGATCATGGGCAGTTTCCCCACGGTTCCGCAACGAACCGATGTTTTCACCGGCCGGTTTGGGTGGCCACGGTACGGCTGGCAACACATCGACAAAAGCTCCCCCAACCGCCTCGCGGCGCTGTTTGCACAGCAAGGCTACGCGACGCAACTTCTCTGCGACTGCCCGCACCTCTTCAGCAATGGATTCAATCAATCGTTCCACGGAGCGGAAGCCGTCCGCGGTCAGGAAGGTGACACGCACTTCCTGCACCTGAACGACCCGATCGAGGAGGTCATGCCTCCCCAGAAGACGCGCAGCGGCAACCACTTCGAGGGCCGCAACCTGATCGACCTGCATTCGTGGATCAATCATCGGCGCCACTACGAGGGCGACCTTTTCATGGCCCAGACCGCGACACGCGCGATGCAGTGGCTAGAAGACAACCATAAGCACGATTCCTTTTTCCTCTGGGTGGACTTCTTTGATCCGCACGAGCCCTGGGATCCGCCGGAGTACATGGTCAAACGTTACGATCCGGACTACGCGGGAACGCCGATGCTGCATCCGAACTACGGACGCGCGGACGATCTCACCCCGGATGAACTGCAGAACCTCGCCGCGCATTACTACGCCGAGTCGGAACTGGTTGACCGTTGGATCGGACGCATCATCGAGAAGATCGACGACCTGGAACTCCGGGAGAACACGCTCGTCGTTATCATCTCGGACCATGGCATGAGCCTCGGCGAACACAACCGCACGGGCAAATCGAACATCAACGATAACGACGACCGTTACTGGCCGACCTACCCCGAGGTCGCGCACGAACTCCTGATGATCGCCGGGCCCGGCATAACGCCCGGCCGGCGATTGAATCTCATCGCGCAACCGCCGGACATCGCGCCGACGCTGATGGATTTCTGCAGCGTCGATACGGAACCGCCCGAGCCGATGCACGGCCGGAGCTTTGCGCCGCAACTGCGCGGCGAAGCCGCTGACGAACTGCGCGACGTCGCAATCTGCGCGTCCTTCCTTGGCCCGGTCTGCTACGACCAGGTCCCGAACAAGGCCGTGACCCCGACCGTCTACACGCACGACTGGGTCTACGTACCGGTCGGTCCCGAGGGACAGGAAGAGCTCTACGACCGCAAGACAGACCGACTGGCCGCGACGAACGTTATCGCCGATCATATGGATGTCGCCGCGGACATGCGCGGGCGACTGGCGGCCTGGCTCAAGGAACACGATGCGCCTGACGGCCTCGAAGAAACCCTGCTCAATCCGGCTGGAAAGAAGTCCTGAAATGCCCCCGCACGAAACATCGAATAACCTCTGGTTAACCTTCGCCCTGATGACCGTCGCCTGCTGGGGGATCTACGGCGTCTTCCTTCACACCGGGCAGGCCCAGATGGCGGATGCGATCAACGGTCGCTACAAGGCCTTCCTGTGGGTAGGCATCGCCTACTTCATCGTCGCGGTTGTGGCTCCCGCGATTGTGCTGCTGGCCGCGGGATCCGATTGGTCCTTCACGGTCAAGGGTGCCGGCTGGTCCTTGTTAGCCGGAGTCGTCGGTGCCATCGGCGCCTTCGGAGTGCTGCTCGCGTTCGGCGCGAAGGGCTCGCCCGCGGTCGTGATGTCGATCATCTTTGCCGGCGCGCCGATCGTGAACGCAATGGTCGCCATCGCCTGGCATCCACCGGCCGGAGGCCTGCAAACAATTCGCTGGCCGTTCTATCTCGGCATCCTGCTCGCCGCGCTCGGAGGCACCCTCGTAACACTTTACAAACCGCCACCGGGCAAACCCGCAACGCCGGCACACACGGTCTCCACTCCTGCCGGGCCGGGCGAATCTGA
Source organism: uncultured Verrucomicrobiota bacterium (assembly GCA_913047795.1). Taxonomy (GTDB): domain Bacteria; phylum Verrucomicrobiota; class Kiritimatiellia; order CAJWTS01; family CAJWTS01; genus CAJWTS01. The sequence continues at coordinate 25,864 of CAJWTS010000034.1, forward strand.
AGCCGGAAACGGAGGCTCCGCGGAAGGCAATCGATGAAGCCCTGCCGCGAATGCAAGGCCGAGATACGGGAACAGGCGATGGTCTGCCCGCCGGGTGACGCCCCTTTTCCCATCCAGGGACGCGTTCGACAGATTTGACTTTGAATATTAGTCCCGCGATCGGCCAATTCGCGACGGGCATCTTCACGCTTTCGCCGTTCGGCATGGCCTACTCGCTCATCGCGCAAATGGACCTCTACCTCCACGACGGCTCGGCAGCAAGTGTATCCGAACCAAGACGGATAGCAGCGGCCTCGCCAAGGCCGAGGACCGCGCCCCACAACCCGTTTTATGTTATCATATAGGTCTGGCGCGGCGCGAAACCAAGCAAGACGCTGGACCACCTGATCGCCGTGAAAAAGGGTATTCTCACAACATTTGCCGTCGTCCTGCTCACGCTGACGGTCGTGGCCTTTTTTTACCGGCGCGATGGGCGCAACGTGGAATCCGCGCCACGCTTCGAACCTCTGGCCAAACTTCCCGCCCGGATTGGCACCGCGGAAACCCCCTTGCGCCCGACAACACAGCTTTATGTATCGCATGCGACGACGGTCACCAACCTCACGCGCATTACACGGCCACACGCGCGGCTCGCCGCGCAACGTGACGGACGATTCGAGCCGCTGACGCCACCGTCGGACAAGGACCCCGAGGTCATTGCGCGCGAAGCACTAACCGATCTTCCGGCTGACAGTCCACTACAACAGGTTCCGCCGACTGAACTCATCCTGAAAAACCGCTACCGGTCATCCCATAATGGCGTCACCCATCTTCACTTCCGCCAGCAGTTGGACGGCATCGAGGTCGCGCGCGGCGACATCCACATCAATATCGCCCGCAACGGAAGCATTCTGAATGCGAGTAGTCGCGCGATCGAGGCGCTGCGCGCGCGCGTACCGGCCAACCTACCGCGCCTGACCGCGCGCGAAGCCGCGCAGGCATTAACCGACGAACTCCGGATCGAATTGCCTCAGGCGTTTACCGTTCTGCACGGACCGACGGGTCCCGATCAGCGCACACGGCTCAGTAACGCAGGCGTTCTCCGCGATTCGGTTCCCGCCCGGTTGCAATACCTCGTCAGCTCCGCCGGACAGGTCTACCTCGTCTGGAACCTGCAAATCGAACCGATTGACGGACATCATTATTGGAATGCGCACGTGGACGCACTCGACGGCACCGTTCGTTCCCGCGAAAACTGGGTCGTCAATGAAACGTACACGGCCTACCCCGTTCCGTTGATCGACCCCGCGCACGGCGCCGCGGAAACCGTCGTGAATCCCTATCTCGACTCGCCCGGCGCCGCATCCCCGTTCGGCTGGCACGATACGAACGGGATCGGTGGCGCCGAGTTCACGATCACGCGCGGCAATAACGTGCACGCTTACCAGGATTCCAGCGGCCTCAACGCATCCTCCGATGACGAACCCGATGGGGGCCCCGACCTCGTCTTCAGCGCCGTGGCGGATACAAACGCAACCCCACAAACTTACACCGACGCGGCCGTGGTCAACCTTTTCTACTGGAACAACATCCTGCACGATGTTCATTACGCCTACGGTTTCGACGAGGCGGGTGGCAACTTTCAGACCCATAACTACGGCCACCCCGGTGCAAGAGGAGATCCCGTGCAAGCGGAAGCGCAGGATAGCGCCGGATTCAACAACGCCAACATGTTAACCCTCGCGGATGGCATAAGTCCTCGCATGCAGATGTTTCTGGGCAATAACACGACCCCGTTGCGTGACGGATCTTTCGATAATCTCGTCATCATCCACGAATACGGACACGGCGTATCCACGCGACTGACCGGCGGACCCGCCGCCGCCGGCTGCCTGACGGACGCACAGAGCCGCGGCATGGGTGAAGGCTGGAGCGATTGGTGGGGAATTGTCCTCACCGCACAGACGGGCGACACGGCTAATCAATCACGCACCGTCGGCACCTGGCTCTTCGGCCAGGCCGCGAATGGCCCGGGCATTCGATCGCATCCCTACACCACGAACATGACGCTCAACCCGCTTACCTACGAGAGCATCACCACGGCGGTGCAGCCACACGGGATCGGCACGGTCTGGTGCACCATGCTCTGGGATGTCTACTGGGCCCTCGTTGACCAATACGGCTTTGACGAAGATTTCTACGCCGGAAACGGCGGCAACAACATTGCTATGCAGCTCATAATGGACGGGCTGAAACTCCAACCCTGCAACCCGACCTTTGTCGATGCCCGCGACGCGATTCTGCTCGCCGACGAGATCAATTATGGCGGCGCGCATCTCGACCTGATCTGGGCCGCCTTCGCGCGCCGCGGCCTTGGATCGGACGCGGATGACGATGGTGACTCCGGCAGCGTCAGGGTCGGAAACGGGTTCGCCATTCCCGGACTCTCTTTCCGTGTCATCGGCAGCGCGCCGCCGGCCGATACCGTGCTGAGCACGGCGCCGACGAGCGTTGTCATAACATTAAGTGATACCATCAACGTCTCTGGTCTGGTGGCAGGTGACCTCATGTTTGCAGGAACAGCGGCCGACACCGCGACACTGACAGCATCCAACGTTATCGCTTTCGGCTTCACGACATCCCCCGCCACCAATCAGGGTCAACAAACGATCACGATTGCCTCGAACGCATTTACACGCCTTGCGGACACGGCACCCTTATCCGAGTGGTCGGCAACGGTTCTCTATGACATCGCCCCGCTGACCGTCACCAACACATCCCCGACGACAAATACAATCGCACCACTTCCGTTGACCAACATCGTGCTCTACTTTGATGACGCGATTGCACCCGCCTCCTTCGTTGCCGGCGCGCTGCTACCAAGCCAGGGCGTGGCAACCGGCGCAACGCTGGTCGCATCCAACGCGATTAGCTTTTCACTCGCGCAGGTCGACCAGGAGGGCACGCTGCTCGCGCGGCTCGTCGCTGGCGGCGTAACCGATACCTACGGAAACCCGGGGCAGGCCTTTACCGGCGGCTGGGATCTTGATTACGGCACCCTACCCTACCCCGGAACCTTCGCCCCGATCGGCGGAGCGGCACAGGATTCGAAACTCAGTGCCACGATTGGAACGAGTAACGACGTGGATGTGTTCATTATCAACCTCAGCTCCAATCAACTGTTGTCGGCCGCCCTTGACCCGGTGAGCAATATGATTGCGGCCATCGAACTGCGCGATCCATTCGACGCGACACTTGCCACGTCAAGTGTCTCTACAGCGGGAGCGAGCGTCGTGATCCAGGGCGCCCGGGCGACAACGGCAGGACCGCACACGCTACGCGTCGCCAGTCACGGCGGCACACAGGGGGCCTATCTCCTGCGTGTCCTGCTGGATGCCATATTCGAGGCCGAGACGTATACCGGCCTTTCCAACAATACGGCGGAAACCGCACAAAGCCTCGACGCGGTCATCGGCGGATCGACGAGCGAACAGGCGGTCGTGATCGGCTACGCCGCCTTCCCCGGTTTCGCCCCGGCAGAAGGAATCTACAGCAACGACTTTGAAACCGGAGCGGGATCGATCTCGATCGACAACAGCTTCGGCTCCGGATTTGGCTTGTGGCACCATAGCATCGGGCGCAGCCAGGACGGCCTTCCCGGCCACAGTCCGAGCGGTGCCGTCTACTTCGGGCAAAACGAAGATGCCTTCGGCAACGGTGACTACAGCACGGGATCGGCGGCTGGTGGAGCGCTGAGCCTGCCGCCGATCGTACTCCCCATTCGAGACACGATCTCACTTTCCTTTAATACGCTGCTGGAGACGGAAGCCCTGGCGCAGTGGGACCTCGCGATCGTGGACATATCGACCGGCGGCACGGCGGTCACCGTGCTCAATAATTCCGGCGGCGGACTGCCGCGCGACACAGGCGGCGAATGGAAGTCCTACCTGGTGGACCTGACGGACTACCGCGGCCAGCTGATAACACTACGCTTTACGTTCGACACTCTGGACGCAATCTTGAACAATTTCGAAGGATGGTACGTCGATGACGTCGTGGTAGCCGGTGCTTCGCTCGCCACTGACGAACCGGACCTCTATCGGCTGACCGTTCCCTCCAATCGTGTTGTGACCGTTGAGTTGGAAGCGCTCACAGCAGGCACGACCCGCCTCGACCTGCTCGACACGAATGAAACCGTGATCGCGACCGGCACCACGCCGTCGCCCTCATCGCGTCGGATCGAGAACGTTTTCATAGCGGGTGGCGGCCAGGTGCTGGTCGCCGTGACGGGCAAAGACATCGACTACAGCCTCACGGCAACCCTGTCTCCGATTCCCGGGGCATCTGCCTTTGAAGTTGCCAGTAGCCTGCCGGGCGCGGGCGACGAATTGGAGGTCGATCCAACCGTGGTGATCCTCAACATGAACCAAGCCGTCTGGTTGCCATCTGTCCAAACCAACGATCTGACCATCAATGGTCAACCCAGCCTGGCCGTGACCGCCGGAGACGGCGACTCGCTTTGGTTTACGCCACCCGTGCTTACCGAGGGCACGCAGGTCGTTTCCGTCGTCAGTGGCGCATTCGCCTCCGTATCCGGGCCCATGGTCGAACCCTTTGGCGCATCTTTTGTGGTCGACGGCACGGCACCCCGCGTCGCGACCAACTCGATCCTGCAGGACGACGTTGTCGACGGATTCAACTTCGCCATCACGACGTGCTTCACCGAAGCCATGTCTGCCGGGCCCGTCGGGCTCCTGGACTTCGCACTTAACGCTGTCGGTTCGACGAACATCATCTTTGCCGACACCCTTGACTGGACGAGTGGCAATACAGCATTCATCGCCCGCTACTCCGTCATTCCCGACGGCTACTACGCGCTGACCCTGTTCAGCGGCGACGGGCAATTCGAAGATCCCGTGGGCCACGACCTCGATGGTGAACGGCTCGCCGTCCCGGCGGGTGGCGTTATCTCCGGCGACGGGACAGCAGGCGGGGACTTTCAATTCAATTTCTTCGCCGATCGCGACACCGTGGCGCTACTCACTCCGTTCCGCCCCTTGCCGCCCGGCGGCAGCCTTGCCTATGACACGGACACGAACGCATTCGTGACGCCCAGCGGCGATACCGATACGTGGACCTTTGTCGTCGATCCCGGTCAACACCTGAGCTTCGCCGTGGTGTCCGACTCGAATCTGCAGGCACGGGCAAAACTGACTGCCCCCAACAGCAACGTTCTGACAGACGTCACCGCGAACGGCACGGGCTGTGCCGCCGTCGCCCAATCGGTTGCCATTCCATTGGGAGGCGTGCACCGAATCGCCGTCGACGGCGCAGCGGGCACGACCGGCGGCTATTCGTTGCGCGTCCTCTTCAATGGGGCCTTTGAGCTGGAGCCCTTCGGCACGGGATCAAACAACACCGCCGGCACGGCCGAGAACATCAACGGAATCATCATGCCGCTGGGGCAAACAGGCGGTGAAGCCACGACGATAAGGGGCAGCTTGCCGCCCGGTGACACGAACGATTGGTTCGTGTTCTCCCTCGCAAACGGTCAGCCTCTATCCCTTGCGCTCGCATCCACCGGGACCGTGGCCCTGCAGCTATATGACGCCGCGGGGACCTCCTCAGTCGCAAACGCTTTGGCCGCAAGCAATACCAGTCTGGTCATCACCGGCATCGTCGCGACCGCTGACGTTGATCTGACCGTACGCGTTTCCGGTAGCGCGGCCGCCTACAACCTGGTCATCGCCCGCGATGCCGCGTTTGACGTCGAACCGAACAGTGCGTCAAACAAGGCGCAGCGCCTGAGCCCTGCACTCGCCGCGTTCGGCCAGATCGGAACGGCAAGCAACGATGTCGATGTCTTCACGTTTGACGCGACCGTCGGCGACGAAATCGTGCTTGAGACCGCGACACCGGGCGGCGGCCCATTCGAATCGCGCAATCCGCTGGATCCGCTTCTCGAACTCTATGCGCCGGGCGGGGCTCACGTTGCCTCGGATGACAACGGCGCGGCGGACGCGCGCAATGCGCTCGTGGCACACACTGCAACGACGTCCGGAACCTACAACGTGCACCTCCGTTCGGCGGGCGGCGCGACCATCGGTGACTACATTTTACGCGTTCACGCGCCGCCTCCGGTGCATCTCGCCGTGGTGAGTCTGTACGGTGCACCCGTGCCGGCCGAAGGACGTCACAACATCGCGGTCGGGGCATCCTTTAACCTGCGTGTCACGAACACACCGGTCTTTCTCGGCGGCGGCACCGGCTTGATGGCCTGTGTCGGATGGATCGGCAGCGGCGATGTACCCGCCGATGGACTGGGAACCGAGACCGGCACGTTGATCATATCGAACGCGTCCACGATCGTCTGGCAATGGCAGCCGGTGATGCCCGGCGCCTTCCAGGACTTCGAGGCATGGAACATGCCGTTGAGCGAGACGGCATTTACAAACGACAACTGGGACATTCACGATGGCCACGTCTGGACCTTTTTTGGCGCCCACTCTCCGTCCAATGCGGCGTGGTTATATAACTCGGCCGGATACCTGCCCGACACCCGCGTGACGTCCCCGACCTTGTCGAACGGGCTTCATGCCTTGATCTTCCGCGCCCGCAATCGAAATGCTGCCGCGCTCCCCCTGGAGGTCCAACTTTCGATTACAGGTTCGACCTGGCAGACCCACGCCGCACTCACCTCCGTTGCGCAATCCGACTGGACCGAATTTGTGGTGCTCGTCGAAACGTCGCAAGCAACACGGGTCCGTTTCACCAAGCCGGCCACGGCGGTGGCCAATACGCAGGTCGGCCTGGACGACATCCTGGTCGTCGGCGCCTTCGCGGTGACATCGCCCGATCGCGACGGCGACGCCCTGCATGATGTGTGGGAAATGCTGCATGGACTTGACCATCTCGACGACGGTAGCGGCGATCCGGTGAACGGTGCCAGCGGTGATGGTGACATGGACGGTGCGGACAACCTGCACGAACAGGGCGCCGACACCGACCCCAATGATGGCCTGTCTATCTTCGCGCTCGACGCGCTGGCGGTCGTCGGGCCCGGTGGCGATATTCAGATCTCGACCCGTACGGAACCCGGGCAGCGCTACACGATCGAGTTCACCGACGACCCGCTTGATCCATCGACCGCCTGGCAGGACTTCGCCGACCAGACCGAGGGCGTCGGCACCTGGCTCGAGACCAATTCAATGCCGACTGTTTTCACATTCATCGACGACTTCAGCCACGCGACCAGCGGCGGCTCCCCAGCCGACGGCCACCGGTTGTATCGTGTGCGCGTAGAGTAATGCCGGCACCGCCTTCGACTAAGGCAAGACCCTCATGCAACAAGGACTCGGCACGTCAAGCGTGCGACCCGCAGTCATCAATGTCGCGGTCAAGTCCAAGCCCTCGCGACCCTCGTGCGGCCCACGACTCGTCGCATTCGTCTTGCCGTGACGTCGCAAAACGGGCAGCTTGGACGATCATGACACGACGCATTGTCATTACCGGCGCAAGCCGCGGAATCGGACGCGGACTGGTCGACGCGATCGCGGACGCCGGGCATACCCTGATCGGCTGCGGCACAAACACCGCCATCATGGGCGAGTTGGTTGCAGCCTATCCGGCGCCGCACCGCTTCGATACGGTGGACGTCACCGACTGGGACCAGGTGCAGGACTGGGCGCAAGAAGTGCTGATCGGCGGCGACGCTCCCGATCTCGTCATCAACAACGCCGGCGTGATCAATCGCAACGCGCCCCTATGGGAGGTTCCGGCCGAGGAATTCGATCACGTCCTGAGGGTCAACCTTGGCGGCACGGCGAACGTGATTCGAGCTTTCCTGCCGTCCATGATCGAGGCCGGCACCGGCATCATCGTCAACATGAGTTCAGGCTGGGGACGCTCGACGTCCCCCGAGGTTGCACCCTACTGCGCCAGCAAGTGGGGCATTGAGGGATTAACCCAGGCCCTGTCGCAGGAACTGCCGCCGGGCCTGGCCGTCGTGGCCGTCAGCCCCGGCACAGTTGACACGGCCATGCTGCGCAGCTGCTTCGGCGAGGCCGCGGGTAACTCCCCCACCCCCGACGACTGGGCCGGCCGCGCTGCAAAAAAACTTCTCGCGCTCGGTGCGCGGGACAACGGCGGATCGATTTCGATCGGTTAGCGAGTCCGGCTCACGGAACCCATATGATCACGATCTATTTCGCAGGCTCCATTCGCGGTGGGCGGGACGATGCAGCCGTCTACCGGGCGCTGATTGCGCACATCGCGACGCGTGCGCAGGTCCTGACCGAGCACATCAGTGACGACCTGTCTGTACGCGGCGAGGAAGACCTGTCCGATGCGCAGATTTATGCCCGGGATATGGACTGGCTGCGATCCTGCGAAGCCGTGATCGCCGAGGTCTCGACACCGTCGTTGGGCGTCGGATACGAGATAGGAATGGCAGAATCCGCTGGCATACCAGTTCTATGCCTATGCGACGCCGCACGCGGCGCCCGCCTCTCAGCCATGATTTCGGGAAATTCGAATGTCCAGATCAAGCACTACGATGGGATCAAGGACGCCCAGACAACCATCGACGCATTCATTGAAGCGTTGGGTGCTAATCCCCTTCGTATGGGCGATTCCTCGTGAACCGGGCGTATTCTTTCGCAGTCGCTCGTTTCACATCCCTGTTTGATCGGGCACGTCGAATGCACTATAATTATAAGTGCATTCGGTGTGCACCGTCTGCCCTCCGGCATTGCTTGATTCCAGGCACGCCATTGGGTCGTCTATGATTTACAGGCCACGAAAAACCCGGCTTTGGCAACACGCTATTTCAGCAGTCGCGCTCTATATCAGCATGTCAGCGGGCACATCAACTGATGCTGCCAGTTTCACCTCAACGGCCGTCGGCAACTGGAGCGATCCGGTCGACAGCGGGACCAGCCCCTGGTTAGGGCCCAGCACCCAGGTTCCGGGCCCCGGTGATTCCGTGCACATCGCCCACCGTATCAACCTGACCAATGACGTCACCTTCGGCGGAACCGGCACGGCCAGCACGCTCGCGGGGATCGGCCTTAACCCCACGATGGACCTCAACGCCCACACCCTCACCCACGACGCCGGCGGCACATGGACCATCAATGGCAGCGCGTATGTGCTCTTTAACGGGGGCGACGACAGCGATAGCGGCATCCTTAATCTCGGCGACATTCATCACAAACATTCCAGCATCTGCTACCTGCGCGACAACGGCGGCAACGGCTTTCTCTTTGCCAATCTCGGCACCTATCAATTTGGTCACACCAACGGCACGGCGACGCTGACGATGGACGTCGGAGACGTAGTCTTCTCAAACGCAGCGGGAGCGCGCATGATCGCCTACAACACTGCCACGGTGTCGGGTAACAGCTCCAATCGAATCCTGGTCAACCATGGCCATATCGTGGCCGACGGAAGCCCGCTGACCCTCTCAACACCGATCGAAGCCGATGCTGCGGCGCACTTCATCGCTACAAACGGGGGCACAATAAATCTATCCGGCACACATCTGAAGATGTTCGCCACAAACACACACCTCGTCGGAGATCAGGACAGCGGATCAACCGTACGCATATACGGTAGCGGTTACGCGGCCGGCGCGTTTCCTGCGCTGGGCGGCGTTGCCATCGGAAATGTCGTGCTGGCCGGCGGCGATTTCGTCGTCAACGCCGGGTCCAACACGCTGCACATGGACGTCTCGGCGGCCAGCGGCGGCATCCCGACGGCGAGCATCTCGCCGCGGCCGGCCACTCTCGGCTGGCAAAACCACATCGACCTCAGCGGCACGGCCATCCTGGTCCACACGCCAGCCACGCCGCTGGCTTACATCGGTGTCAGCACGGGCCTTGAAGGCGACGGCATCTTCCGCAACAAGATCGCCCTCGAACACCGCTCCACGTCCCAGTTCTACCTGCGCCACGGCGCGCGGTTCGAGAACGAGTCCGACTTCGTGTTCATCCGTGGCAGCGGCAGTCTGCAGCCGCATGAGGCCGACACAATCTTCAATAACCTCGTCGGGGCGCGCATCATGGGCCGCGGCGGCCTGATCGTGAATCTTGCGGTCAGTGTCCTCTCGGCGGGATCCGGCACCTTGAACAACCACGGCGAGATCGTGGCCGACGACTTCACGATGAACATTTCGTCGACAGCCGGCACCTTCCGCGACTTCGGCACCGCGGGAGGCTCCGACAGCAAGATCCGCGCAATCAACACCGGCATCATTTCCTTCGGCGGAACCGGCACAAAGACCTTCGATCCCACGACGACACTCACGGGAGATACCGCTACCGACGGGCTGATCACGATCAGCGGCGGGGGTTACACCAGCAACTTCAACGGAGCCGCGGCCGTGGGCAACGTCGTGCTCAGCGGCGGCGACTTCTTTCCGCCGCCGGGCACGAACGCGCTTAACCTCAACGTCTCGCAAGCCACCGGCGGCCTGCTCTCCACGGCCTACGACCGCAAGGCCGGAACCCTCGGCTGGCTCTCGCATATCGATCTCGCGGGCGGCAAGACGCTGATCCATACCACCAACACCCCGCTCACCTATATCGGCAGCGGCGTGGGCATCGAGGGCGCCGGGACCTTTCGCAACGAGATACCGCTCGAACACCGTTCGGCCTCGCCGTTCTACGTAAGACATGGCGCCACCTTCGACAACCGGTCGGATTTCGTCTTCGTCCGCTCCAGCGGCACCCTTCAGCCGCATGAGACGAATACGGTCTTCCTGAACGCCACCAACGGCCGCATCATCGCCGACGCCATCCCGGGCAGCACGTTCAGCGTGCTTAGCGGCGGTGGGGGCACAATCCACAACCGCGGCCAGATCATTGCGGACAATGTCACAATGACGCTCAGCTCCTACGCGGGCACGTTCATCGACCACGGCACCAGCGGCGATTCGGCGTCGCACATTCTGGCGCGCAACAACGGCATCATTCGGTTCGGCAGCACTGGCCACAAACAGTTCTCAGACACGACCATGCTCGAAGCCGACGTCGCGACCGGTGGCGAAATCCAGCTAAGCGGGATGTACACCAATAACATGAACGGCGCGAAGGCCATTGGACACGTCGTAATCAGCGGCGGCGACCTGTTAATCGGACCCGGCACCAACTCGCTCAATCTCGATGTCTCGCAGGCCAGCGGCGGACAGGCACAGGTGGTGCGGCCCGGTACGCTCGGCATGGTGAACAGCATTAAGCTCGATAACCTGCAAACGTACATTCACAACAGCACGACGCCGCTTTCCTTCATCGGCAGCGGAAAGGGTGTTGTCGGCAATACAGGCACCCCGGCACTTGGCGGAACCTTCATCAACGAGCATCCCTTCGAACACCTGGCGGCAACCGAGTTCTGGATCGAATACGGGGCTTCCTTTATCAACCTCTCGGACGTGACCCTTTCGCGCGCCAGCGGAAGGATCCGTCTGCTACGTGGTGACGCGTTGTTCGATAATCAGGCCGGCGGCCGCATCATCGCCGACGCCGCAGGTGCCACGGAGCTGTACCATCACCTCGGACCCGGCGAAATCTTCCGTCAGTCCGGCTCGGTCGAGGTCCGACAGGGCACGTTCACGATCCGCGGCGTCGAGGCGCCCGATGTAAACACCAACGACACGCTCAAGACCGGCACCTGGCGGGTGCTGGCTGACGGCCACACGAGCACGCTCCGCCTGCAGACCGAAGGCACCTCCCCGGAAAGCATTGTCACCATCGCGAACAACGCGAGCGTCGTGCTCGATGCGATGAACGGTGGAACAGCGAAATTTGATGAGCTAGGTCCATTGACAACGCTGGCGGGCGCGCTGTACCTCATCGGGGATGTCGTGCACTCGATGTCGACCAATGGTGTGGCCGTAAGTGGCACAATCGGTGGTGACGGCGTGATCTCGAACGACGTCGACCTGCTTGACGGAGGAACAATCACGCCCGGCCAGAGCGTCGGCGTGTTGACCCTGGTCGGTAATCACAGCATCGGCGCCGACGGATCGGCGGTGACCTACCAGTGGGAGCCGGGCGACCGCATCGACGTTAGCGGCAACCTGGAAATGGGACCCAACGCCACGGCTAACCCGCCGACGCTCGAGATCCTCGACCTGGGTGACGGCGGCGCAAGCAACGTCACGCACACGATCCTGGCCTGGGGCGGCACGGATCCCCCCGTTGGCAACCGGCCGGCGTGGAACATCAATACGAATGCAGTGGCGCCGGGCGTGTCCGACACCATCTACTGGGCCGTCGCCGGCAGCGACAACTGGGATAACGACGGCGGCGGCGTCTGGGGCGAACCGGCCCTGAACGGCATCGGCGCCGTGCTCTACGACACGGCCAGCAACCGCCTCACGGTCACGATTGACAGCGGTTTCACTACCGGCGGCGGACCGCAGTTTGACTCCGACGTGGTGATCGAGAAGGCCAACGGTTTCACCGTCACGGGTCCGGGCGCCGACGAGACCATCGGTTCGCTCGACCTGCGGGCCGGCAATACGCTCAGCCTGCAGGGCGGCGCGGCGACAAACCCCGCGACGCTCACGGTCAGCAACGCAGCGGAGCTGGCGGGCGCACTCATTGTGCCCGACGACGCTGAACTTGCGGCCAGCGAGTTGTCGCTCACTTCGCATGGAACGCTAACGATCAACGCGGGTGGCGCCGTGACGGCCACCGACGCCGACATCCGAGGACCCATCGCGGCCGCAGTCGACGGTCAGTTCACCGCGAAAGATCTCATCGTGCGCGGCCCGCACACGTTCACTAACGGCGACTTCAAGATCACCGGCAGTTTCACCTATGACAGCCCACTGATCTTCGGCGCGGGCACCGAGTTGGATATCTCGGCCGCGACAATCGATATCGAGGAGAACCTGTCGGTCGGCGGCGCGTTCAACCATGACGCGACGCTACTGGATATCGATGCGCATCTGGACCTGACCGGCGCCACGCCGACCGGGCTCGCCACCGCCGTATTCATGAGTGGATCCGGGGATGCGTTGACCCTCGACGGTGATTTCGCCACGCGCGTGCTGGAAACCGGCCAAAATACGTCCCACATCGCGCATGTCAGCGGTGACCTGACGGTCACGACCACCCTGCGCCTGTTCACGCTCAACGGTCTGCACATGACCAATGGTACGCCCGGTGTGCTGCACACCGCAGGCGCCTACATCGATCTCCTCACACTCAGCGCGCTCAGCGTCGATCAACCCTACTGGGAATTCGAAAGCGGACTCTTCCGCGGCGGCAACCTGTATCGCGGCAACAGCAATACGTCCGGAGTCCAGAACGTACGCGTCACGGGATCGCTGTCACTCCAGGCGTACAGCGGCGTGAATACCGATCTCGACATGTCGGGGATGGGGACTCCGGGGATCCTGACCGCATCAAATGCGACGCTCACGGTGAAGTCGGGCAGCACCCTGACCATCGACCAGCCGGAGCTGGTCGCCAAGGACCTGATTCTTAGCGGCGGCACGCTCGTGCGCAACGCCGGAAACGACATCACCCTCACCCGCAACCTCTCGATCAGCAGCGGGAGTTCGATCGTCATGTCCAACAGCGAGTTCCTGGCCGTCGGCGGCTACATCACCCTTCTCGGCTCCTCGAACGACGTGCTCGTGGTATCCGAGGACAGCACGGGCAACATCATCAAGTACAACGTCGCGACCAACCTCGGCCTGCGCATGAACGGTGTAACCATGACGGCCGAGTCCTACTTCTGGTTCGGCGATTCCTTCGACAACCTGCGCTACACGCTGACCAACGGCACGCTCGCGACGCCACGTTTCATTCTGGGTCAGGCGGACCCCGCCCAAACCACGATCGTGACGATCGTCCAGAGCGGCGTGATGGATATCGGCACGCTCGAGGCGATCAGCGGCGTGAATAACCACTCGACGCTTGTCCTTGATGGCGGTGTCCTCAAGTTGAACGTGAGTTCGCAGGTGGGCGGGTCGCTGGTGTTCGATTTCCAGTCCGGCCGTTTCGAGGGCTCGGGCCAGATGCGGCACCCGTTCCGGATCGGATCGGACATGGTCCACGCCCCGGGCGACGACGGTCCCGGCAAAATGCAGGTATCAAGCGCCACGAACATGTGGGACGGCGGCGGCACCTACGAGTGGCAGATCGACGACGCCTTCGCCTTCGAGAATGCCGGCGTGGGTTGGGACCTGATGGAGCACATCAATAGCGCCACGCTGGAGATCGACGCCACGGCGGGAAACCCGTTCACGATCGCGATCCGAGGGCTCGATTCCGGCACCGGACTACCCGGCACGCCGGACAACTTCGCACCGACAGCCGATCCAACGGACACGCAGTTTGTGATTGCAACCGCGCCTAACATCGTCGGGTTCAGCGCCGACAAGTTCAAACTGGATATCACCGGCTTCAAGGGCTGGGACCTGGCCTGGACGATCTCACAATCCAGCGACGACATCCTGATCTCCGTTACCGGTGGACCAACACCGAGGGGTATGGTCTTGCTCTTTCGCTAAAGCACCCCACGATACATTTGAGCGCAGGTCCACTCGCAGCGGTGGCGCCGATCGGTACCATCCAAGCTCCGTGCACCGAAGCGGCCTGCCGGCAAAGCCCAAACAGGCAGTGCCCGGCGAAAGGAAAGTGGGACCCTCGCAGACTGAATAGAAGAAGATAACGAGGACACCGGGCCATTAAACATGAGAGACGAATTGCATAGACCGGTTGACCGGCAAGACATCGTGGACGGACTGCGAAGCCTCGGCGTGGAGCCCGGCATGGGGCTTATGGTGCATTCCTCGCTCAAGAGTTTCGGCCATGTCGAGGGCGGAGCTAAGACGGTCATTGCGGCATTGCAGGAAGCCGTGACGGAGACAGGAACGGTCATGATGCCATCTTTTAATCACGGGACCGTGTTCAAGTCTTCCGACCGACCCGACGCCCCGGATGTATTCGATCCCAAGACAAGCCCGACCAGTAACGGCGCGATTCCGATGGCATTCTGGCAACTACCCGGCGTCTACCGAAGCTTGAGCCCCACCCATTCCTTCGCCTGCTGGGGCAATCGAGCGGAAGCGTACACGCGGCACCACCACCGTGCCTTAACCATCGGTCCAACGTCGCCCCTCGGGCGGCTCTGCCACGACGGCGGATACGGTCTTCTGCTCGGCGTAGGCTACCACGCCAATACGGTCCACCATCTTGCCGAATACATCAACGGTGCGCCATGTCACGGGTACCGAACACTGCAACTCGCCATTAAACTTCCGGAAGGACGTACGGTCATGGGCCGCACCTGGGGATACCGGGCGCGGCAATGCCCAATCACGGATCAAACGCGTTACGCCTCGGCGATGACAGAACAGAGCCTTGAATCGGTCGGCATGATCGCATCGAGTCGGGTGACCCTGTTTCGTCTGCAAGACTGCGTCGACCTGATATCCACGTTCCTGCAAAACGGCCTCGCCCCGCATCCGCCCTGCCGCGATTGCCCGATTCGGCCCGCGAAGGACAGTCGCTACGTCGCATCCGACTGGGACAAAGCCTCCGGAACATTGTTGCCCGAATCAGATGCCTGGAGCTTCTAATACGCACAAAGCATCCAACTCGTTCCCCCGTGTGTTTCCCGCCGCGCGCTACTCGATCGACAGAATCGTACCCGACGCAGCGGACGAGAGATCACCGTCAGAGATGAGCATCTCGCTGTAGGCGCGAACCCTGGTGGACAGGCGCACCTCGTCGAGAAAACCAACGTAGCCATTCGCACCGCTGGCGGCAGCCCCGACCGTCAAACGGTCATCCTGGTTCAAGGTGACGATGCTATGGGATGCCGTCGAGACCTGTAGCGCGCCCCCGTCCGTCAGGTTGGTTGCGTAGAAGACAATCCCGTTGGCCTGGTCGACCTGGTCATAGGAAACCGCGACAAAATAATCCTTGTCCGCAGCAATCGTGAACCCGGCAGAATCAGATTGATTATCACCACCGCCTTCACTCAGGAACAGCGTCAGGT
>CAJWTS010000035.1 GCA_913047795.1 uncultured Verrucomicrobiota bacterium
CCTCAAATTTTAAAATCTGTTTCATCTTGTAGGTTTGTATTTTGATTCTTGCAGTAATTGCCTTGAATCCGTTAAAAACATGAGTTCCTCTATAGTAATGTCATGTATATTCATGTATTGTTCTATCATTTTATAACCAATATAATAGGCTGCTCTAGCAGGGGCATCTTGCGGCATACCTTTTGCAAAAGGAGAATAATTTAATAAACTACGATAGTCTTTTTCCTGATACGAAAACAACAAGTCCTGTTCTATAAAATAGGTCCAAATAGCCGCTTCATTTTCTATCACCCATTGCATTTGCTCATCAGTAAATCGAAACTTATCTACATCCAGAGTATTGGGCAATATGGTATTGATAAAATACATCACCTTCCCTTTATATATCATTTGTGATAAAAAATCTCTTCCGCTAACAAGATGCTGAAAATTACGATTACACCACACCTCCATTACATTAGAAACAATAAATCGTTTTTGTTTTTGAAATTTCAGTGGCCCAGAGCATCCCAGAACCCGCAGGTCGCAGGACAGCCCAGAGCAGCGCCCCAATCGGCATCATCGCCCCGACCAGGGCAGCTCCGCGCGAGATTTCAACGTCCGTCAGTCCGCGAGCCACACCCAGCCCGGGCCATAGCACGGACATGGTCCCCGCGAGCAGCATCATGGCGATTGTCGTACAGATCCGCGCCATCCTACGAAGTGCAGGTGTCGATCCGATTTCATGCGTCGTGTTTCCCGCCGATGGACTGTTCGCAAGGGTTCGCATGCTGCCCGCGAGGATCCCATATAAACATACGCCGCCCCAGGCCACGGCGGCGATAGCGCGCACGGAATCGGTTCCAAGCGCGCCGCATAGAAACGGCCCCAGCATCTCGCCGATTCCCATTCCGAGTAGGACGAAGGCAAGCGTCCAGGCGAGCGTCCGAAACGGCCGCGCGTGCCCCGCGAGCAACTGCAGCGACAGGTAGAAGTGGCCGGCGCCCAGACCAAGCGTCAGGGATACGGCCATGAAAACCACAAAGCTGTTCGTGGATAGGCTCACGGTGCCCGCGCAGGCGATCAGCACCACGCCGCCCGTGGACGCCAGGGCCGCCCGCGCGGGTGTCACCCAGCGGCCAGCTACCCAGGCACTAAGCGCATGCCCCAACGGGTTGAGCGCCCCGATCCACATCAGCGTCCGCGGGGGGACACCCATTCGCGCTGATTCGATCAGCATACGCCAGGTGAAGAGAAGCGTAATCAGCGTCGCGACCATCGGTGCGAAGATCGTGAAAAGAAGAGACCGTTTTGATGTCATCGTTCTGTTCTGTTTTTCTTCATGCTCGTGCGCACGCGACACTTCGCGCCGACAAAGCACCCTGGCCCGACTTGGCGGATGCGAGCTGTGAGATAACGCTTATCGGATTATGAAGCACGCATTTATGGCGCACACAGGCACGCCGATTGCGTGATAGTGGCTATGGCGAAGATTTACCCGGTTTTCACGTTTGGCGATGGAGTGATCCTTGCGTAGCATCGGTCTCTCGATTGATAACACTGATATCGGAGATGTGAACCCATGGACCCTTTTACTTTCGCGTTCATTACAGACGTTCAAATTGGCGCCGGAAGCCCGAACGGACTGCGTGGGGAGGATTCTGACAAATTACGATTTGATCGTGCGGTCGATTTTGTGAATAAAGCGGGAGTGGATTTCGTAATCTTTGGCGGCGACCAGATCAACGTTGAAGATTCAGAAGAACAGCTGGATGTCTTTCTGGAATCTGCCGGTCGTATCGAAATGCCCTGGTACGGCGTCGCCGGTAATCACGACCAGAGCCCGACGTACCTCGAACACGAGGATGTCCCGGTCCGGTTTACGCTGAATCACAAAGGATGCTACTTCGTCGGATACGATGCGTGGAGTGTTCGCGGGAACGCGGGACCCGAGCCGCAAAAAAAAGAGATATCCTGGCTGACGGAGCAGCTCCGTGCGGCGCCGGCGGATGCTCGTTTCCGATTCGTCGTCACGCACTGGCCCTTGTTCATGCATCATCCGGATGAAGAAGATTCGTACTGGAACATGCCAAACCGACACGAGCTACTTGAGCTGTTCAAGGAACACAATGTCGACTGCATTCTCAGTGGGCATCTGCATCACGACATCGATACGGTCTGGAGTGGCCTGCGCATGATATCAGCGGCAGCGACTTCGGTGCCCCTGCATTACCCCGAAGAAATGGCATTCAAGCTGGTGACCGTCTTCGATCACGGATTTTCGATGCGCCGCGTCTCGGTGGCCGTGGTGGACACGAATTGAATGCGTGAGTCGCCGTGTCACCCTCTAGCGTGAATGACGGCCTTAGCGTGCGGGAGCCTGCGATTTTTGAGGTCGTCGTATACCCGGGCGATGTCATCGAGCTCGAAGGGGTTCTCGCAGTTGAGCCAGTGGCGGGCGTCGTAGGTGCCGCTTTGCATGAGCGGAATGACTTCGTCGATCGCGCCATCCACATCCTTCTCTCCGTCGAACCAGGTGAATGAGGGGCGGAAGCGTGGGGTCAGCGTACAGGCGTCGAACGCGTCGTCCAGTCCGTAGGTGCCGACGGATCCGCCGCGACTGACCAGGTCGAGCATCTCGTCCAGCAGTCCTTGCGTACCGACAATGTCGATGATGAAATCATAGCCGTCAGGACCGGCTGCCTTGAGCTGTTCCATGCGGTCGGCGGACCTGTAATCGACGAGGTGGTCGATACCGACGGCGTCAGCCGACGCGCGGGGTCTCGGCGCCGAAGTCACGGACGTCTATCGAGGAGACGAGATGCTTCAAGACGACGTCACCGTTCTGTATGTGAGTCCGTCCAGTCCAGCAACACGCCCGTATATGTGTCCGGGTGGTTGAGCAGGCCCTCGTAGGCTTCCTTGATCTGCTCCGGCTTCATGCGGTGCGAGATGAGGGGTTCGAACTTCATCTCGCCGCGCCTGATCCAGTCGAAGACCGTCTGCTGCTTGCTGAACTGCGATTCGGCGTTGCGCGTGGTGGGATACATCGGCAGGCACCATTCGATCGCGCCCTGGATGGTGATCCAGCGCCCGTGCGCGTCGTTGAAGATCTCGGTCAGGTCACCCTCGACCGGGACGCGCGGCGTGCCGAGGATCAGCATCTGCCCGAAGGTGGCGGTTGCCCGGAGCGCTTCGACGCATACCGCGCTGTGGCCGACCGCGTCGACGGTGATGTTCCCCATCTCGCCGTCCGTGATGGATTTGATCTGCGCCCGGACTTCTTCCTGGTCGCCGCCGATCGTATGCAGGACACCGCACTGCTCGGCTACGGCCCGGCGTTCGGCAACCGGGTCGACGCCAATCACGCGGCAACCCATGATCGTGTAGGCCTGGGCTGCGAGGTTGCCGACCATGCCGAGCCCGAACATGACCACCCAGGGGTTATCCTGGATCCTGCTCAGGATCGGTGCGGTGAGCGCGACGGCGGCCATGCGCGAAGCAGCGGCAATCGCGGGATCAATGTCATCGGGTACGGGTACGACCAGGCGTTCCGAGTTGTAGCGATGTGCGCTCGAGTGTGGGCCGTAGGAGAATACACGCTCGCCGACGGTCGTGCGGGTCACGTTCGAACCCACTGCCGTAACACGTCCCACGTTGGCGTAGCCCGAGTTCCAGGGATAGGCGCACCACGTGTCCTTAACGAACACGTTGGGATCCTTGGCCGTGTAATTTGCCAGTTCGGTGCCGGCGCTGATGTAGGTGAACTCGGTCTCGACCACGATTTCCGTGGGGCCGAGATCGCCGGTTCCGAGTTCGTTCTCCTGCAGTTCGACTTCATTCTGTCCGGTCACGATGACTTGCTGAATCTTCATGTTCTGGGTCGTTCCTCGTCTATTTCGTTTTCAACTTCGTTCGTACGTCCCGCTCCAGCCGGATCCGGCTGGCGTTCTTTGCGGTGTCATCCGTTGCGCGTTCGAAAGGTAGCTCCGGTTCGTTGCAAAGGCGATACAGTATCTCGGCGTAGTAGTGAACGCCGCTACGCATCACCTGCGGCGCGAGATCTTCTGGGACATCGTAGCGTGTGTGCCAGGTCGGTTGCGGCTCGCGATTGTTGATCAGGGACGGTACGTCGTCGCCATAGAGGACCACCGGGTCCAGTGAACTGGGTCGTGATGCCACGGTAGCGTGCAGGCCGATGTCGCGCGCTGTGCCTGTCGCCTCGAGCCTGCCACCGCTCGTGGTGTGAAGGAGTGGAAAGGACATCTCGGAATGCTCTACACCTGGTCTGACGTTACTTCTGCCAGAGAAGAATGCCCGGTATGTTCGAGAAAGGCGTGTTGAACGTCACCAGATGAAAGCCACTTTCTGTGGCATGGTCGGCGAGCCAGGCGTCGTTGATGGGGAATGGTGGGTCGGCATTTTGATCCCCAGCGCCTCTGCCGGAAGCCGTTTTTCGAGCGCGTATGGATGGGCGCTAACGGCCGGATCTGTTGCCTCCGGAGCTTGACGAGGCGAAGATGCGTGTGGTCGGGCAGGGTTTAGTCCTTTCTCGTCATATGCTTTGAGTTGTATATTGCGGCCCCTTTGACGATACGCGACACATTGGAAAGGAATGACCCTCATGTCTGAGAAGCTGGCCCTCAACGGTGGAACACCCATCATCCCCGACTCGATCGACTTCAAGCCCTGGCCGCCACCGATCGATGAGCAGGGCGAACAACTGATTCTGGACGCGGTTCGCCAGGGCAATCATTCCGGCGGGGGTCCGCACGTGCGCATGCTCGAGGCCGAGTTTGCCGCGTGGAACGGCAACAAGCATTGCCTTGCGACCTGCTACGGCGGCGCGGCGCTGCACATGTGCATGGCCGGCTGCGACGTCGGCGCGGGTGACGAGGTCATCACGACCGCCATGAGTTGGACCACGTCGGCGACCTGCATCATTCACCACATGGGCATTCCGGTGTTCGTCGACGTTGACTGGGACTCGATGCAGATGGATCCGGCGAAGATCGAGGCCGCCATCAGCGATCGAACGAAGGCGATTCTGGCCGTGCACTACTGGGGCATTCCCTGCGACATGGATCCGATCATGGCCATCGCGAAGAAGCACAACCTGAAGGTGATCGAAGATGCCTGCCAGGCGCACGGCGCGCTTTACAAGGGACGCAAGGTTGGCACCATCGGCGACTGCGGCGCTTTTTCGTTCAACCAGAACAAGAATCTCTGCGGCGGCGAGGGCGGCGTATTCGTGACCGACGACGACCAGATCCTGGGGAAGGCACGGGCGGTGACGGGCTTCAGCGATTTCCGTCCCGCGGATGCGGGCCGCGACTACCACGAGTATGGACTCGGATACAAGTATGGCCACGGTAACCTGCCGTCGGCATTTGCACTGGCCGGCCTGCGCAAGCTGGACGAGACCAACGCCTGGGCGATCGAGAACTGGGAGCGGCTGCACGCCGCGCTCGAAGGCACGCCGCATCTCGTGCGCAGTTTCAGCAGCGCCGACCAGGCCACTAACGGATACTCTTATGTCGTGCGTGTCGACCCGGCCTACCCCCGCGGACGCGGCGTTTCGCTTCCTGGGCTGAGCGACGCGATCGGCGCCGCACTGGGCGCCGAAGGCACGCCCTTCTACCGTGCCAACTGGCTGCTGCCGGCGCACGGCGTATTTCAGGCCAAGAACGCCTTCGGCAAGGGCGCGCCGTGGACGCATTACGCGCGCGAGGACATCGACTATTCGCTCGGCCAGTGGCCGGTTGCGCAGGACGGCATCGAAACCAGCCTCAGCAACCTCAACCTGCACCGGCCGCCCAACCGAGCCGAGCAGATCGACGCGCTGGCGGGTGCGATCAGGAAGGTGTTTGAGAATCTGGACGACGTTGTAGTCGCCTGATTAACAAGTGACTCGGGCAGGTCATGGACGGGCAGATAACACCTGCGCGTCGCGAACAGCCCGACGGCCACATGGCCGGCAATCTGTGCAAGGGCGGGGTGGATTACACTCCGACGCTCGACGCCTGCCGCGCCAGGAAGTATAAGGTTCCAACTGTCGCCGGAAAGCCCGTTCGCGACTCAGCGTCAGTCGCGTTATACGCGAGACAACGCCAGATGACACACGGACAACTACATATCGGGTGGGCGCGGGGAGAGATCACGCCGCCGCGCAAGACGTTTCTCCTGGGACAGTTTAATACCCGGATCTCCGACGAGGTCCTCTCGCCGCTGACCGCCACGGCGCTGGCGCTGGAGGTGCGTGATGAAGACGGTGGCGTCGAGCAAGCGGTGATGCTTACTTGTGATATCGCGAACGATGCGTTCAAGCCGGACTTGCTCCGAGCACTTGAAGGGCGTTGTCCCGATTTCGATCCGGCCAAGTTGACCGTTACCTGCACCCACACGCACACGGCGCCGGCCTTGACGCGCGGTATTTACGACGAACCGGAAGACGATCCTGATTTCATGAATCCGGACGAGTACCGTGAGTGGATGGCGGCACAGTTGGCCGATATCGTCGCGTCCGCCTGGACCGATCGCGAACCGGGCAGTGTCTCACGCGGTTTCGGGTACGCTGTTGTCGGACGCTGTCGGCGCACGGTCTACGCGGACGGCGCGGCCCAGATGTACGGCGACCCCTCGCGGCCGGATTTTCGCGGCTTCGAAGCCTGTGATGACCACGCGGTCAACATGCTCTTCACCCGCGACAGAACCGGTGATCTTACCGGGATCGTGGTCAACCTGGCCTGCCCGGCGCAGTGTCACGAATCGCTGGAAGCGTTCTTCGCGGATTACTGGCATCCCGTGCGTGAGGCGGTCGCCGAACGCTACGGCGCCGACGTTCACCTGCTGTCGCAATGCGCGCCGGCCGGTGATCTCTCGCCGCATTTGCTGATGGATCAGAAGGAAGAAGCCGACCTGCGTAGCCGCCTCGGTGTCGACGACTGCGGTATCATCACCCGGCGCGTCATGGCCGCGATCGATGAAGGACTCGCCACGGCATCGCCCGCGGAAGACCGCGTGGCCTTCGCGCACGAGGTCAAGGCCTGGCGCCTGCCATGCCTGATGGTCACCGCGGAACAGTACGAATTGGAGAAACGAATTCCCGATATGAGCGAGGAAGAGCGTCGGCAGCAGCACTTCGCGTTTCAACAGATCTGGCCGTTCGGTCTCGTGGCGGATCTGGTGCGGCGCTACGAACAGCAGGCCGAGAATCCGGATCATGCGGTTGAGTGTCACTTTATCCGCCTGGGCGATGTGGTCTTCGCCACCAACCCGTTTGAGCTGTTCGTGGATTACGGCGCGCGCATTCGTTGCCGCAGCCGTGCGCTGCAGACCTTCCTTGTTCAACTTGGCGACGGATCGGGGATTGGATCGTATCTGCCCACGCAGCGCGCCCTGGACGGCGGGCACTACAGCGCCGTGATCAAGTCTTGCTGGGTCGGTCCGGAGGGCGGCCAGGTGTTGGTTGACAACACGGTCGACACGATCAACTCCCTGTTCGATGGCGACGACTACCCGCGGACGCGGTGAGAGACAGGGATTGAGTTTGGGAAGTCGGACGGTGCTGGGAACGCGTCACGGCCAGCCGTTATCTCTGGTTCTTTAAGGGGTCGTTCCGACTGCCTGCTCGAGATAGGTGATGATGTCAGACGATTGGTAGACCCATTGCTCCGCTTCTTCTGGCCGCGAGATGCGCAGGCAGGGAACCTTGCGCTTGCCGCCGCCCTGGATCAGTTCGGCTTCGTGTTCCGGCGAGCGATTGATGTCGTGCGTCGTGATCGTAAGGTTCAGCCGCCTCATGGCGCGTCGTACCTTGATGCAGAATGGGCAGGCCTCGAACTGGTAAAGGCGCATGTGCTGCGTCATGTCATCGACACGCGCCTGGTCCGGCGCGTCGCGGGTGACGGCCTTCGGTCGGCAGCAGGCATTAAGGGTAAGGAGAATCTTTCCAACGAACCACCGGATGAATTTCATGGGACCAAGGAGTATCAGAAAGGTGCGCCGACAGAAACATAAAGCGGACAGTATCCCGCGACCAGGCGATGGACGATGACCCCCGTTCGGGAGATGCTCGATACCGGGTTGAAGCGGCTTTTCGCTTGGCTTTGACCTTGATATAACGCTCCATGGAGATTCGATCATGACACGAGACGGAATGAACTACGCGCCGGACATGTCCGGAATGAAGCCGGTGGTGGAATCCGGAGCTTTTGCCTTCGCCGCCTCGCATTTCGATCACGGGCATATCTACGGGCAGATCACAGGGTTGGCCAGTGCCGGTGGGACGTTGAAGGCGATCTATGAACCTGACGCCTCGCGCGTCGAGGCCGTCCGCAAGGATCATCCGGATGCGACGATCGTCTCCGATTTCCGGGAGATCCTGGATGACGACGAGATCAAGCTCGTCACCTCCGCCGCGATTCCCAACCTGCGCTGTGGCGTCGGGCTGCAGGTCATGGATGCAGGCAAGGACTACCTGACCGATAAGGCGCCCTTCACGACACTCGAGCAACTGGAGTCTGCCCGTGCGAAAGTGAAGGAAACGGGACACAAGTACATGGTCTGCTATTCCGAGCGTTTGAGCAGTGAAGCGGCCTGGCATGCGGGTGAACTCATCCGTGACGGGGCGATTGGCCGCGTCTTGCAGGTGCTGAACCTGGCGCCGCACAACCTGGCGGCGTCGACGCGCCCGGAATGGTTTTTTCAAAAAGACCGCTACGGCGGCATCCTGACCGACATCGGCTCCCACCAATTCGAACAGTTTCTCTACTACGCCGGCGCGAAGGATGCCGTCATTAATTTCGCCCGCGTCGAGAATTTTGAGAACCCGGACACACCCGGTCTGGAGGACTTCGGCGAGGCCGCGCTGACGCTGGACACGGGCGCGTCCGCCTACTGCCGGCTCGACTGGTTCAATCCGGGCGGCTCCAAGGCGTGGGGCGACGGCCGCACGTTTGTGCTCGGTACCACGGGTTATCTCGAGATCCGCAAGCAGATCGACGTAACGCGCGGGCAGGGGAGCAAGATCTTCCTGGTGGACGAGCACGACGACGTAGAGATCGATTGTGCCGGCAAGGTCGGCTACCCGTACTTCGGGCTGCTGATCCAGGACATCCTCAACGGCACCGAGAACGCGATGACGCAGGAGCATGCATTCAAGGCCGCCGAGCTATCCATGCAGGCCCAGCAGATTGCTGATGCGGTGCGGTAGGGAAACTCGGAGCGTCGCTCTACTCGGCGGCTGCCGTGCTCTCCAAGGCACAGGTCGTGGGGTGAAGCGTACGTCGGTACGCATTCGCTCCAGGAGAGATTCGCGAAGGCGGGCGGGCCATCACCTGCGCGGCGACCTCATGGCACGGCGTCACCGGGGGCACTCCCAGACGGTGCTCTGCGACGAAAGGCCACAGACGGTAACGTTACCGATTGCATTCAGCGATCCCGCAGGCGTATGGTCGCTCTCAACGACGGATGTGTCTATCGACAAGACGCGGCAGGTCACGTTCTTCAACATACGATAACCGTCGACACAGAGGAATGATCAGATGTCGAAGCTGGAATCTTCGCCGCCGGCGTCCCGGGCCTTCGTGAAAGAGCCGGGGGGTAAAGTAGAGTGAATCCTGACCGGGCCATATTGACGGGACATTGCGCGGATAAGAAGGGGCTGGTCGCCGCGATAACGGAATGGATTTCCGACAATGGTGGCAACATCCTGCATCTTGATCAGCATGTGGATCCCGCCACCGATCACTTCTTTATTCGGGTGGAGTGGCATCTGGAGGGCTTTGTGCATGGAAGAGAAACCATCGCACACCAATTCCAGACCGACGTGGCGGGACGGATCGGTCTCGATGCGTCCATTCGGTTTACGAGCGATCGTCTGCGGATGGCGCTATTCGTGTCGAGACTCGGGCACTGCCTCTGGGATATTCTCGCCCGGTGTGAATCAGGCGAGTGGAATGTCGAGGTCCCATTGATCATCAGCAACCATCCCGATTTCGAGGGTACCGCGCAGCAGTTTGGGGTTCCTTTTCACGTGATCCCCATTACAGCGGAAACGAAGGCCGACCAGGAGCGCAGGGAGCTTGAGCTCCTTGCGGAACACAACGTGGACTTCATTGTGCTCTGCCGCTACATGCAGGTCCTATCGGCCGACTTTGCCGCGCAGTACCCGAATCGCATCATCAATATTCACCATTCTTTTCTTCCGGCCTTCGCGGGGGCCAAGCCCTATCACCGCGCGCACGAGCGCGGCGTCAAGTTGATCGGTGCGACGGCGCATTACGTGACATTGGATCTCGATGAAGGCCCAATCATTGAACAGGACACCGCGCGGGTGAGTCATCGCGACGCCGTGCAAGACATGGTGCGGCTGGGCAAAGATCTTGAGAAAATTGTGTTGTCACGCGCGATATTTCTGCACCTTAATAGTCAGGTGATTGTGCACGGAAACCGTACGGTTGTGTTCACTTAAGAGGAAGTCCAGCGATGCCGTTCACGTTTGACGAACAGATGCCGCAGCAGTACCTCGACGATGGGTACGTGATCTTTCGCCAGATCATTCCGCTGTCCCTCCTGGGCGACATGCGGCGCGTGTTGGAAGATGCCCCCGCGCTTGCGCGGGAAAATGGCGGTCCGCAGGCACAGCGCCTGCAACCGTTGGTGAAGAATGGCATCGAGATGAAACCGTTCGAGGATCTTGCTGCGCTACCCGAGCTGGTCGCCGCGATCGCGTCGGTGCTCTCGCCGGAACACCGGTTTGGTCTTGGTGGTTTTGACCGGCTGGGGGTCTTTGTCGAGCCGGCGGAGAAGCCGGCCCGGACGGACTGGCATCGGGATTGTGACGGATTGAGTATGAAACGCACCGGTAAACACCGCGCCTTGCGCCAGGAACCGTATTGGTTCAACCAGGTGAACATCCCGCTGCTGGAGGATAACTGCACCTGGTACGTTCCCGGCAGTTATGCCCGCGACGATACGCCCGAGGAGCCGCTCGCGGCTGCGCCACCGACATTTGCTGACGACGCGTCATACGAAGAACTGGAACGGGGCCACCTTGACTACAGCCGCGCCATGCCCGGCGCTATCCGGGTCAGCATGGATGCCGGCGACTTCCTGCTCTACCATCCCGACGGCTGGCATATCGGCGTCTACCTGCCTGATCGCCGACGGTTGACCCTGCATGACTACGCGCCGACGCCAGAGTTGAAGGACTGGTACCAACGGGCGGGGTGGACTGAATAGCCGGACGTTCGCTGCCTGTGACGTGCCGGATTCATGATGGCTGCTGCCGCACAACCCATTCCTGCACGTCGACAATGCAGAAGAAACATCACCAACAAGGAGACCGAACATGTTGAACCTGCTTATGCTTCGCCATTCGGCGGGATACGAGCATAGCTACCTTCCCAATGCGGAGGTCGCGATCAAGGAGATCGGAACGGAGTCCGGTCTTTACACGGCGACCACGACACACGGTTGTGAGTGCATCAGCGCCGAGAATCTTCAAAATTATGATGTGGTCGCTTTCGCGACCACGGGTGAGCTTCCACTGGATGACGGTCAGAAGCAGGCGCTCCTCGAATTCGTGCGCAATGGCAAGGCGTTCTTCGGAATCCACAACGCCACCGACACGTGTTACGAGTGGCCGGAATACGGCGCCATGCTCGGTGCCTATTTCAATGGGCACCCCTGGCACCAGGAAGTTGTGGTCAATGTTGAGGACACGGGGCATCCCGCGGTGCGACATCTCGGCACATCATTTTCCGTCGTCGACGAAATCTACACGATGAGGGATTTTGACCGCGCGAAGACGCACGTCTACATGAGCATCGAGAACAGTTCCGTGGAGGTGGAGAAGAGCACGCGCGAGGACGGTGACCACGCGCTCGGCTGGTGTCATGCCTATGGCGACGGCCGCGTGATCTACTCCGGCCTGGGGCATCCCGACGCACTCTGGTCCGAACCCTGGTTCCGCGAGCATATCCTGGGCTGTATCAAGTGGGCCGCACGGATCGAAGAGTAGGGAGCCGCTTCCGGCGTTCCGGCTGATCGTACGCGCGTTTGTCGATACGGTGCCCGGGTGTCTCCGGATTACGCTCGCTCAAGTTTCCACACGTCCGGTTTCAGATGGCTGCCGCACATCAACCATAACGCGCCCTGGTAATCGAAGGTACTCGCGGCATGGCGGTCCGCCCAGGGTGTCTCAGGTACTTCGTACCAATTCACGCCGTCCGACGAATACCAGACGTCGTTGCTGTTGGCCTCGGGTGTCTGGCCGCCCAGTACCCACATGCGATCGTCGAACACGGCGACGTTGACGTACACGCGCGGCCGCCATGGCGCTTCTTCAGTATGCCGCTCCCAGTGCAGGGCATCGCCGGAACTCCACACGTCGTTGTAATAGACGTACTGCAAGTTCTCTGGGGTTTCATATGTGCCGCCCCCGAGCAGCCAGATGCGATCGTGGAAAGAAACAATTCCACAGTACATGGCCCGCGGTGGCAGGAACGGCTGCGGCATTTCGACTGGCTCCCAGTTCACGCCGTCTTCCGTGTTCCATAGGTCGTGATAGATGATATCTTCCGCCGGCGCGAACTGGGGCAGGGTCTGTCCGCCGAGGATCCAGATCTTGTCGTCGTGCACAAACGTGTAATGCAGGCAGCGTGGGTGCCATGGCGGGGGCTGACCGCGATTAACAAACTTCCAGTTCTTGCCGTCGCTCGAATTCCACACGTCGCACTGGTAGTGCCCCTGCAGAGGATCGCCGCCGATGATCCACATCTTGTCGCGATAAACGACGTAACCGGCGGTGTGCGTGCCTTCCCAGTCCTTGCCGTCTTCGACGAGCGGCGGTGACCGAAACGTATTCTCCTTATCCATCTGCCAGTGCGTGCCGTCATTCGAACTCCAGACGTCGTTGACGCAATGCCGCGGATAGTACTCCGGATCAATCGGGTTCCATCCGCCGATCAGGACCATGCGGTCGTTAAACACGAGCGCACCAACGCCGTCACGACCCCGGAACCCGGGCTCGTCGGTGACGTGGGTCCAGCGATAGTCTGTCTGTCCGAGGTCTTGTAGATTCATCGCGATCGCACTTAAGACATTTTGCAGGTGATTCCGCCGTCTACGACCAGGTTGGCGCCGGTGATATAGCGTGCTTCGTCGCTGGCGAGAAACAGGGCGGCGTAGGCAACGTCCCAGGCGTCGCCCATTTTGCCGGTCGGGCAGGCCGCGTCCCGCACCTTGATCATCTCTTCGACCTCGTCCAGGCCGTAGCCGCTCGCCACGGAAGCATCGATCATGGGCGTGTGCATCAGGCCGGGCACGACGCAGTTGGCGCGGATGCCCCGATCGGCATACTGCAACGCGATATTCTGCGTGAGTTGGTTGACCGCCCCTTTGGAGGCGTTGTACGCAGCGCTGGGATAGCCGGTGTAGCGCATGGAAGCGACCGAGGAAATGTTGACGATCGCGCCGCTGCCCTGCTTTTCCATGTGTGGCAGACAGGCCTTGCAGCTCAGGAACATGCCCTTGACGTTCACGGCCATGACCTTATCCCAGCTCTCCTCGGTCATCTCGGTTAGTTCGACGGCATCCAGAATGCCGACATTGTTGTGCAGGATGTCGATCCGCCCGTAGGTTGCCAGGCATTGATCAACCATTGCCGCGACCTGCGCGGAGTCGGTGACGTCCGCCTCACAAACCGTGCACTCGCCGCCTTCACCGGTGATGATGTCCCGGGTCTCCCTGGCAGCCACAATCTGAATATCCGCACCAAAGACCTTTGCCCCCTCGCGTGCGTACAGCACGGCGGCGGCCTTGCCGTTACCCCAGCCGGGACCGCAGGATCCAGCGCCGATCACCAACGCCACCTTGTCTTTTACACGATCTGCCATGGCTCGCTTGTGTCCAGATTACAAGTTGTCTGTGAGTTTCTCGTCTTGTCCGATAGGGTCAAGCAGATTCCCCTGTCGATGTGGAGCGGCGGCGATGTCCTCGTTGGTCCCCGTGACGAGACAGCGTTGCTGTTGCCCCTGCGCATCGCCGCCGGAATCGTGCAGCCGGGAGGCAGTCGAAAGGGGTTCATGCATTGCGAGCAGTCGTAGCGTGAATCGGGATCAGGCGGCAACACCGGGTTGGCGGGATCGCGCATCCACTTGAATCGGGATAGCATAGGCCCCTTCTCCGTCAGTCGGCCGAAAGACGGTCGAGCACATTGCGCGTGATCCGCTGCACGATCGGGTCGTTCTTGAGACCGTGCGCCCAGTCGGTGGTGCCGGCCGTGAAGACCGTCCCGCCGCGGGTGTGAGAGCCCATCGTGGCGCGGCCGTCGTTCGAGACTCCGGCCTCCTGGTAAACGTCGAATTCCATTCCGGTCCAGCGGGATGGAGCCTGGCAGATAATAACGAAATCCTCGGGCGTGCCATCGTCGCAGGTTGGTACCGGGTAGCCATTCTGCTCGTGGTAGGCGCAACCGTCGGTTTCATAACCCACGATCGTATTCTCGGCGCCGAACACATCGCCTTCGTTCAGGCCGGTCCCTTCGAGTGCCCAATGGTCGGCGCGCTTCACGGTGTACTCGCCCGGTCCGTCCATGTACGCGTCGTGGCTGAGGTGATAGCCGCCCATCGGGAAGCCGACGCCGGTAAGGTAGTTCTCGGGACGATTGACGAGGGGATGCGAGAAGAGCGTCGCGAGCAGCGGATGTCCTTCAGGGGTGTAGAGCGGGTCTTCCTTGTAGTGTTCCTTGTAAGTCACCATCGTCTTGCCGTCGTCCTCGAAGCGCACCTGCCAGCAGACGCTGTTGCCGCTGAAGAACGCAGCGTTGCCGCCGCCGCCGATGAATCGTTCGAGGTTGTCGCGCATGGGGCTGGACCAGTATTCGTCGTGGCCGACGCTCAGGATCAGGCGGTAGTCGTTGAATCCGTCCGGCCAGGTCTCCAGGTCGTGATTCACCGCATACTCGAGGGCGTAGCCCTCGCGATCGCACCAACGGACGAACGATCGCTCCCAGAGAAAGAAGGCGGTGTTGTGATAGCCGTGGCCGGGCCGCAGCAGGCTCACGCGGTGCCCCTGGTCCCGATCGCTGGAATTGTAGGCGTACGTGCTTTTGCCACCCCAGCTGTTGTAGGCCGCATAGGTGTTGGTCGTAAGCTGCAGCAGAATCTTGCTCGTCGATGCGGGTTTCCTGGCGCGCACCACGAGCAGTATGTCGTGCGAGGCGCAAAGTTTGCTCCAGTGCGAATGGGTCTCAAGATTCGGCGCGCGTTCGGCAGCCAGGGTGACGCGATAAACACCGCTGCGCCAGGTCTCCGGGATCGTGAGTTCCCAACACCGGGGCCAACCGGGCCCCGTTTCCCATGCCCGTTCAGGAATCGGATGATCGCCGACAGCGATCCCGTTTTCTTCGTGAACCATTTCTTCCGGTTCACCCTCGCGTACGATCGTGAGCGAGCACTCGCCGGCATTGCTCGAAGCAAAGAGCTGGATCGTCTCGCCCGGCACCGTGCTCAGCGTGCTCAGGTAGCCTTCGATAGCCGGTATCATGCCGTCGGTCATGATTGCAGGCTCTCGCTGAGTTGGCTCATCCTGCGTTTGGACTCCGCCAGAACGGTGCGGAAGCCGTCCACAGTGACGTTGCCGCTTTTGAGAAAGTCCAGAATGACGGCCTCGGCCCGCATCAGGTTTTCGCAGGCGTCCGGGATCTCCGACGCGATTTCGAGAGGAATCGTGGTGACGCCGTTACAGTCGCCGTGCAGGAGATCGCCGGGATGGATCGTGAGGCCGCCGACCTTCACCGGTTCGCCGATGGTGGGGAAGTGACAGTATCCGTGCGCGCAGATCGAGCCGTTGGTGAAGGCCGGGAAGCCGAGCGCGCGGACCTGGTCCAGGTCACGGCCGGTGCCGCTCGTGACTAAGCCCGCGCCGCCAAACTTCTGGTAGGTCGTGCACATGACTTCCCCAAACGTTGCCGCCGCACTGGGCACATCGAGGTCTTCGAAAATAACGACGGCCGGGCCGGGAAGCTGCGCGAACGATTCGACCTGTTGATCGAGCGTCCCGTACGCGTCGCCCGTTGCGGGAGCCGACGAGCGAAACGTTGCCGTCGCCGCAAATCCGACCATCGGTGGCATTTCGGGAAAGCAGGCCTGGATGCGTCGGTCCGTGTAGCCCTCATTGCGTGGACGAATGTCGAAGAGTTCGATGGCGTTACAGACCGTTGGTGTGTCGTACTTGCGCAATTGGTCCAGGGCTTCCTGTGGAAGGGGTGTATTACTCATGTCCGGCTACGGGTTCGGTGTCAGGGCCAACATGCGCCTGATCGGCGGTGTCAGGCCGTGGGCCATGCGCATGAAGCCCAGGTCGGTGGGGTGCACGCCGTCTACCGTGCACTCGTCGAAGTCATCGCCCAGCAACGTTGAGCCGTCAAGGAACTCGATCGGACCATCGCCGTTTTCCATCGCGGTCTGGACGGCGGCAGCCTGCATATCGCGGCAGCGATCGCGGTCGATTCGGCGGTCCTCATGGGTAATGTCGTACGCGAAAGGGATACGCGAGATCACGAGAATGGGAACGGTCGCATGTGCTTCGCGGAGAATGCGGATCGCACCGGGCAGGGTTGCCTCCATGCCTGCGTATCCGGCGTTGGCTTCGTAGTCCAAAACAAAAAGCCGGGGTTCGGCCATGCCGGCCATGACCTCGATTACCTCGGGTTCGCCGCGGCCGGTTCCGGAGTATCCCTGGTTAACAATTTCGACGTTTAAGGCGCGACTGACGATGTTGGTGTAGGCCATGCCGGGGCGGCAGGCACAGCCGCCCTGCGTGATCGAGGTTCCGTAGATCACGACCTTGCCGTCCATCGCCCATGGCGGCGGCGCCTCGAGCCTGGCTTCTGGCAGCAGGCCGATTTGAATGGATTTCACGCTCTGGTAAAGAGGGAAGTTTAGCGTGAAGTTGCGCATCTCTGCGTCGGCGTGTTCGAACAGGAGTGCTTCGTACGCGGTTTCCCGCTGGTCGTATCTGGTCGTACCGTGATAACGCTGAGCCAGCGGCGGACCCACGTAGAGGTCGAAGCCGCATTGCCCGGTCGCGGGCATGTGATCCATGTCCGCCGGACCGGCCAGCTCGACTTTAACGGCGAGATGGGTTGAATCGGATTGAAACGCGATTTGCCCGCCTGCGGTGTTGTTCGCGAGCTGGTCAACGGCTGGGGGCAGGGGTTGCGCGGGAGCGAGCGGAAGGCGCCGATAAACCTGATCCTGTTCGAACCATGGAAACCCGGTCAGCCGGAGCGGGGCATCGTTTGGCCTGTGCCATAGAAGGGGCAATTCACTTCCCGCGAGGGGCGCTATGTTCTTGTCGAGGGTGGCGGGTGATTGTTGGTTCACGTGCGGATAAACTCCAGATTGTGCAAGCGCTCGATCCAACGCTTCCGTTTCGGGCTGCCGCTCGGGTTCGACAGCCAATGCGAATTGTAGATCGTGATGTCCTGATCGTGGAAAGCGGCGGTGGTTTTGCGGCTGTTCGTCGCCTGCTTACGCGTGGCTTCCTCTTCTTCCGATGTCTTCGGGTTGTTGTAGTAGACGCAGGTACACATGCGCCGATCGTCGGACCCACCCACGCTGGCGTGCCACAGGCGCAGATCGAAGGCAACCACATCGCCCGGCTCGGAGCTGCAGACGACGGACGGAATGTCCTCGATGACCGACTCGCGGGCGCCAATCTTGCTATCTAACGTTTCGTGCAACGGGAGCAGGTGTGATCCGGGGATGACCCGTAGCGCGCCGGAATCGGGTCCGACAGGATCCAGGTAGAAGGCAAACTTGATGCCATATTGCTGGATGCTTACCGTGTCCGAATGCCAGTTTGTATCGCCCACGTAACGATTGGCGTCGGTGAGCATACCGATGACATCGTCGCCGTAAAGTTGCTCGGCGACATCGCAAAGCCGCGGGTCTTCCAGCAGGTTGGCAAAGAACGGTGTGGACTCACCGAACATGGGCGTCCAATGACGCTTGCTGCCGTCAAAGGGGTCATGTGCATACGCCGTCGCCATGGTTTGTTCCAGTTCATCTTTGATCAACGTGAGTTCGTCCTCGGTGAAGACCTTGCGCAGAACGACGAAACCGAACGTCTTGAAGTGGCTATATTGTTGATCGGTCAGCATGGAGGCGGATGGGTATGCTTGAAGGGCGGATACTAGCAGTGTGGTAACCCGGTGACAATGGCGTAGCCGAGCCTGCGACCTGTGCCCCGAAGTTTCCGGCTCGACGGGCTGTGCTCACGGCCGGCCATCCACCGCTTATCGTCGGCAGCTAGATGTGCACCTGGCCAGGCTAAATCGCCGCCGCGAGTGTGAGTGCCTCCTCCGACAGTCGCGCCTTGGTCGCGGCACGCAGCAGCGCCTTATGATCGTTCTGGATATAGCCCGAACCGATCCGCGTGAAGTAGGAAAGGACGACGTGACGCGGTGCCTGGGAGCGGTTCACGGCGCCGCCGTGCCAGAGATGTGAGTTGAAGATGATTACCGAGCCCGCCTTGCTGGTCATATTGATTTGATCCGGTTGATCGGCTTCGCGGTCCTGGAGTGCGTCCTGCGGGAGCTGTTGGCGCAAATGCGATCCGGGAATGATCCGCGTGCCTCCATTCGCGGCGCTGAAATCGTCGAGCATCCAGGCCGCATTACAGACGTAGTAGTCGCCCGGTTCAACCGGATCATGCCAGTCGGCGTGCAGCCCTTGTTGCCCATGCCCGGGTAGCGATGCACGACTGGAAAGAGAAGACAGCTGGATGGACGTGCCGATCACGTGTGTGATCGCCGTCAGCACGCGCGGATGGGTGATGAACCTCTCGAAAATCGCATCCTTATCCAGAAGGTTTGCGACACGCACCGTTCCGTCCTCCGTGTGCAGTTCACGGCCCGCATCCTCGCCCTCGGTCTCTCCCAGTTCATCGAGCCGATTCCGGATGGTGACGACTTCATCGGCGGCCAGGATTTGGCCGAGCGGCAGGTAGCCCTGCACGTCGAGAAAGGCCCGTTCGTCGTCGGTCAATTGGTCGGACGCTACGCCGAGCGACTGCAGCGCTTCAAGGGATGTCATGGTCATGCGCTCAGAAACTCACGCCGAAAACGTTCGAGGCAGGTCGTCGCGGTTCCTTCCATTATATACAGGACACCGTGCGAGGATACGGCCTCGCCGGGCGGAAGGGCATCGAAAAAGGGATCGGCGTGTATACAGGAAATCGAGGGATGACAGTTGCCGCAGATCGTGCGTGCCGAGTCCCAGCCGTGGCCGACCACCCACTTGCCGTCGGCACTCTCCAGACCCACGAAGCCGAAATCGGGGGAGGGATTGTGTTGGAATTCTTCCCGCGGTGCCGTGCCCCAGAACCAGGCGTGACCCTTGTCGTAGTCTTCATATGGCGGATGGATGGCCGTGATCCGGTCATCGTGCACGTAAAAATACCGTTTCAGTTCTGTATCGACGAACGATGCAGCCGCGGCGAACTGGATACAGACGCCCGCCACGCTCCCAGGCAGCGCTTCGGACGACAGGTTGGTGACCGATAACGTGAGCCCCACGCCGTCTTCGATTGGCGCAACTTCTCCGCGGATCTCGAAGCTTCCCTCCCGGATCAATGTCGTGACGAGCGTGTCGCCCTCCATTCGAAAGCGCCGGTCCTCCGTGCGATCGAAGGTGCAGCAATCATGCGGCGGCTTTCCGTAATTCTCAGGCAACCAGATGTGGATGAAGTTGCGCGTGTCCGTGTACACGTCGAGTTGCACCAGGTGCGACGCCCGTATCGGCGCCAGGAACGCAGCCGGTGTCTTGAATGGTTTCATCGGTCGTGACCTGTCCCGCAAGTGCGGCCACCTACTGTGCAAGTCTCCCGGGTTGATTGCCAGCGTGTAATGCTGCGGACGTTCTGGTCCGAGGGGGCAGGGGAGATGCTCTGGTACCGGCGGTCAGGGCCAATGCGCTTTGTCTTCTAAAAAACCGCGCCGAGTCCGATGCGCAACGCGTCGCCCTGCGCCAGGTCTGTCCCGCGGACGCGTTCGTCCAGCGCGAATTTGTACTCGATGCGGCCCAATACGACGTCATTGAAATTCCAGAAGAAGGTTGGGCCGCCGCCGAGCCATTCGCTGCCGTCCGATTCCTCGATATACTCCGTCTCCCAGTTAATCGCGCCGCGGTCGTGGAAATTCCAGCCGATCTCGATATCAATCGACCATTCATCATCCTCTCCCGATGCCTGTTCCCACCAATAGGAGAGATCAGCGCTGATCTTGATGCCCGACGTTTCGCGCTCGAAGGTGACGGAGAAGCCGTAATCGGTGCTGCCGTCGCTGATCGGAAAGGCGCCACCGTCATCGCCCCCGAAACGGACCTGCGGCACGACACCCAGATGTCCGGAGTAATGCGGCTGGTTGACGTAGCGCCGCAACGGAAGGGCAAGTCTTGCGTCGTCGAGGCCGGTGCTCCGTTCCCAGCGCGTCGCACGATCGGCATCCATCACGCGCCGCTTCTGTTGCACCCATGGCAACTTCGCGGTAACGCGGATTGATTTGTGCCAGGTGTAGATGCCCTCGAGATGCGTGATTCGTTTTTCGTAGCGCAACTTCTCCGGGTTCGGTACGGCGGTACCGCCGCGCAACAGGTCCGACGACCATCGAAATTCCTGGAAGACCTGTGCCCCGTACCCGCCGTTCCAGCGCGGAACTTCGTTCATGATGGGCTGATCGGCGTGGGCCAGGCAGGCCGTTACCGTGAGCAGCCAGCCGACTCGCAGGCGTGCAGGTTTCATTCCGCAGCGGGAATGTCGGTCACCTTCAATGTGCCGTCGTCGGAGTTCTGATAGATTCGCACCGGATCGTAGCCCGCCTTGCGAATGGCCTGACTCAACGATTCCGGATCGATCATTTCGGAGTTCTTAACCGACACCGTCAGTAGTGAGTTCTTGCGATCGACCTTGACGCCACGGGGCAGGGAATTGGTATCGACGAAGTCTAGACCGCATACCTTCTTTCCGATGCCGATCGCGCAGCTGCGGCAGCAGAGACCGTTCACGGCCAGGATAATCTGGTTCGTCTGCCCGGAAAGCCTGCTTTCGACCGTGGTCCGTTCCCTGGCGAGCCCGTCGGCGGCGGACTCGGCTGCCTTGTCCTGCGCCTGAACGGTGATCCCGATCGCGGCGAGGGCGCAGCACAGCGCTATGGTGACGAGTCTCATCGTTACAAGCATAGTTCGTGAGCAATCAATGTGCCAGCTCCAATCGGAATCATGTGTATCTTGATATTCAGGGGCGATTCTGTATCCGTCGGTCCGTTCTTATGTGGATTTTTTGCGGCCTGTAAAGGCCCAATCGGCGCTCATGTGGGGCTTGAAGCCGCCGCCCCGTTTTGGCAGTCTTAGGCGTGCTCACATTCTGCCGCGCGGTGGCGTTGAACGGATCGCGTTCTGATTGTGGATGGAGTGCCAGTATAAAGGCTAAACTGTAACAGAGGAGGGTCGTCGCGTGAATTCACATGTTCCTGCCGAACAACTGTCTGACAAAGAAAAGAAACTGCTCTTCTGGGCCAGTTTCCTGTCGTTGACCGCGGCTGGTGTCGGGTTTTCTTTTCGCGTGGCGCATGGCGGCTCATACGGTGAAGAATTTGAATTGACGAACCTTGAGATCGGCATGGTTTTTGGCGCAACGCTCTGGCCGATCGCGATCACGATGATTGGCGGCAGTCTGCTGCTCGACAAGGTCGGGTTCAAGAAGCCCATGTTCGTCGCCTTTGCACTGCAGGCGATTGCGGCCATTGGCACCGCGACGGCGGACGGCTACACGAGTCTGTACCTGTTTGCCTTCTGTGCCGGCCTTGGGCACGGCATCGTGGAAGCCGTCATCAACCCGGTTTGCGCGGCTGTCTACCCGAAGGAAAAGACGAAGATGCTCACCATTTTGCACGCGGCCTGGCCGGCGGGTCTTGTCTTCGGCACGCTGCCGATCATTGCCGTCGATGCGATGGTTGACGGCGGTGCCTCGTGGAAACTGCATGCGCTGTGGATGCTGGTACCGGTCATTGCCTACGGGATCATGTGCCTGCCCTGCAAGTTTCCGGTCGACGAGCGCATCCAGGCCGGTGTGCCCTTCATGGATATGCTCAAGCAGGTCGGTTTCCTGACCACGTTTTTCGCCGGCGGAATGATGATCTACGAGATCGGCAATCAGGTGGACGTGCTCACGCCCTGGGCCAAGCCGGGCAACTGGTTCTATGTCGCGATGGGACTTGGTGCCGGTGCCGGTATCGTCACCGGCATCGCGACGCGCTCGATCGGCAAGCCGCTGTTCTTCCTGATGTGCCTGGCCATGATACCCGTTGCTACGGCCGAGTTGGCCACCGACGGGTGGATCAAGAAGCTGATGACCCCCGTCCTGCAAAGCATGGAAATCAATCCGTTGTTTGCCCTGGTTTTTTCCGCGGCGATCATGCTGATCTTTCGTGTCTTTGCCGGCGGTGTACTCAAGGTCTTCAGCCCACCGGCATTGCTCTGCGTCAGCGGCCTGGGATCGGCGATCGGCCTGTTCTGGCTGTCCGAGGCAACCGGCATTGCCGTCTTTATCGCGTTTGTGTGTTATGCTCTGGGCCAAACGTACTATTGGCCTTGCATCCTCGGGTTCGTGTCGGAACGTTATCCGGCGGGAGGGGCACTAACGCTGAATACGGTTTCGGCCTGCGGCCTGCTTTCAGTGGGCATCATTGGCGGACCGCTTCTGGGTGTGGCCTTCGATAAGGCGATCTACGCCGGAGTCAGCGACGAGCTTCCAATGGTGGCTGAGGCGGCGACGAAGGACGCCGGGTTCCTCTGGATGAAGCACCAGGCGATTGATCCGGGCAAGAAGGATGCGTTTATCAACGCACTATCGAGCGCTGACCAGGCGTCCGCCAATGCGTCGTTCACGGATATCGACAACGGTGCCGGGCGTGGCGTGCTCGTTTTTGCAGCCCGCTTTCCGGCGACCTTGATCGTGCTCTTCGGCGCGATAGCCTTGTATTTTAAGGCGAAGGGCGGCTACAAACCGATCGAGCTCGGCGCTGCGGATAGCGGCGGGGGCGGCTCCGGGGACGTGGACCGTACTGGTATCGTGACTTGATGAGCGTTCGCGAACCAGAGTTGAACCGCGCTGCCGTACGTCTGGTCGAGTCCATGCCATTCCCGCAGCGTCCGGCGTCCGGCAGCGTCCGGCGGGCAGGGTAGGGCGATGGATTTTCTCCGTACACTTGGGAAAGGGTTCCATGACGTCTGGAATCTGCAGCTCTATTCGAGCGGCAGCGACGCCGTACGGCTCAACCAACTCGTCATCGCCTTCCTGGTCATCGCCGTGGGCGTTGCGCTCAGCAAGAAGGTCACGCGCCTGCTCGGCGGCTGGCTGACCAGGACGGGGCGCATCGCCAGCAATACGGCGTACATACTGCAGCGGATCGTAAGCTACACACTCTTTGTCATCGTGGCATTGATTGCGCTGCCGATCGCCGGTATTCCGATCACGATCCTGGGTGTTCTCGGCGGCGCGTTTGCAATCGGCATCGGTTTCGGCGCCCAGAATATTTTCAATAACCTGATCTCGGGCGTGATCATCATGCTGGAGCGCCCCGTGCGCATCGGCGATATCGTGCAGCTAAATGAGGAGGAGGGGTACATCGAAGATATCGGAAGCCGTTGCGTGCGTATGCGCCGTGGTGACGGCATTGACGTGTTGATTCCCAATAGTTATTTCATCGAGCAGCCGGTTGTAAACTGGACCCTGCGTGACCGCGACGTGCGCGGCACGGTCACGGTGGGTGTCGCATACGGTTCGGCGGCGGAAGTTGTGCGCGACCTTCTCGTGGCCGCTGCAGCGGAAGATGAGGCGATTCTAAAGAGCCCCGAACCGGTGGTTCTTTTTCAAGACTTCGGGGACAGCGCGTTGATCTTCACGGTATACTTCTGGACGCACGTCCGCAATCCGATGGATCTGAAGCGTGTGCAATCAAGCTTACGCTACCGGATCGATGCCGCGTTCCACGAAAACGGTATCGTGATCGCATTTCCGCAGCGGGATCTTCACCTCAATGCGGCCGAACCGCTGGCCGTCGAACTTGTACGTTCGGACGCCTAGTCAGATTTCTTGGTCGGCGCCTGGTCCGTTTCCGACTTGCCGGGTGTGGCCTTGAGTTCGCCGCAGTCCGCAATCACGATCTTCTTGCTGGTCCTTCCGCTGGGGGCTGATCCGAAGCTCTCGATCTTCTTCACGACGTCCATGCCTTCAACCACCGAACCGAACACAACGTGTTTGCCGTCGAGCCATTGAGTCTTCGCCGTGCAGAGGAAGAATTGCGAGCCGTTCGTGTTGCGCCCGGCATTGGCCATGCTGAGCGTTCCGGGTCCCGTATGCTTCAGCTTGAAATTTTCATCCGCAAACTTTGCGCCGTAGATGGATTTTCCGCCCGTGCCATTGTGGTGCGTGAAATCGCCACCCTGGCACATGAAGTTTGGAATGACGCGATGGAACGTACTTTTC
The DNA here is from genome assembly GCA_913047795.1 of uncultured Verrucomicrobiota bacterium. Classification (GTDB taxonomy): domain Bacteria; phylum Verrucomicrobiota; class Kiritimatiellia; order CAJWTS01; family CAJWTS01; genus CAJWTS01. The sequence continues at coordinate 24,535 of CAJWTS010000035.1, forward strand.
TTAAAACCGAAGCCCTTCTCTCCCGTGCACAGTGCGCGGAAGTTCTCGGCGGTCTTCGGCACGACGTCCTTGCGCAGTTCCATCACGATGCGGCCCAGCTTGTCGCCATCGGCCTCCATATCAAAGAAGACCCTGGGTAGTGTGACCTTCTCCGGTACCGCTTTTGCTACGGTTGGCGCTTTGGCCGAGCCTTCCTTCGGCTGTTGAGCCGGGGCATTGCCAGCGAACAACGTGGCTACAACGACGAGTAGAATTCTATGGCATGCGGTCATAACTATTTCTCCAGTTAAGTTGAATGTTCATTGCGATGTGACAGCCGGCACGATGCTCGCCTGATGCCGATAGGTTTCCTATAGAATTGAGGTGCATCCGTCAAGCCGCAGTGCAACCGCGTTGTCGTGCTGCCAGGCTCTAAAGTTTTGAGAAGTTGACGAAGATGCTGATCGCGTGGGTCTCTCCCCTTGCATCCCATTCCAATCATGTCAAAATCAGCGACGCGGTGATGATCATGTGCGAATCATGGAGATGGAGGCGTACTTGGGCGAAGAAGACCTGGAAGTCGATGATCTCTTCTGATCTTTCCGCTCAGTTTATCGGCACGAGGCGCAAGCCGTTCTCTGAATAGATCTTGTTGCGAGTGTCGGCGACCCTGCGTCATCGCGCCCGTGTCAGAACGCGTTTCGGAAGCTCGTACGTGTGGAACAGGTGCTTCTGCGCGTCATCGTATCGCTCCAGCGTCTGTTCAAGTATGTAGGGGTCTTGATCCATCGTGGCGATGTTCTGCGACTTCAGCCAGTAGGGCCCATACCCCACGTGCAGCGTCTTGCGCACTTGTTCGGACAGGTTGGGCACGCCGCCGTGGCGCAGGTTTTCTGTAAAAAGTATCGCGTCGCCGGCTTTCACCTCGAGCGGCACCATGTTGGGCTCTTCGTGCGGCGCGCAGTGGTAGGGCGACGCGAAGTTCGACTTGTGCGTACCGGGTACAACGCAGAATGCGCCCTGGTCCGTGGATACGTCGTGCAGAAAATAGATGACCCGAATCATCATGCAATCCATGCGTCCGTCGTAGAAACGGTAGCGATATTTCGCGCCGAGCGGCCCGCCCATATGCGTTCCTGACAGGTTGCCCGGGTACCGGACCCGTAGTTCCGAATTGTTGATCGCGGGACGTTCCGATATCAGGGCCGTGACGTAAGGTTGGGTCCGCGCATGATTAACCAGGCAGTCGAACGCGGAATTCGCATTGAAGAAATCTTCAATGAGCAGGGATCGACCGTTAACCTGTTTCGCGGTGTCATCGCCGGAACGCCAATTGCAGCTAACATGATAGCCCAGTTCTTCGTCGCGGTGATAGGCCACGCCCCGCAGTGCTGTGACACGGGGTGGGTCCTCGAGGTGATCCTCGGCATGTTCGGTGAGAACCTCAGCAGCCTTGGCCAGGGATGCCGTTTCATCCGTCGCCAGCAGCTGCGGGATCACCAGGTAACCGTTGAGATCAAATGTGTATTGCTCGGTCTCGGTCATTCTGTCCAGTCGGCAGGTACTTTCCGCATCGGCTGAGTATCAATAATTTCGAGAGGGTATTCCAGTATGTCTTTGCCGGCATCACGATCGGATCAATTTGGCGTTTCGCGCCATCATCGCATGTTGTAATGTGCTCCGCCGGAAATACCGATGAATGCTCTTCTCTACATTATTTGCTTTGCGGGCGATACAGCCCCGGGTGTGCACGCATGCCGGTTCGACACCGAGACCGGCACCCTCACGCTGGACGGCACGGTCGGCGCTTTTGCAATCGATCAGGCAAGTGGTGCCTTGCGCTATCTCAATCGTCGCCCCGCGCGTGGCAAAGTGCCCTGCTATGTCGACGTCTCCGCCGAGGGCCGCTTCGTGTTCGTGGCGAACTTCTCAAGTGGAACCCTGGGCGTGCTGCCGCTCGCGCCCGTGTGCTTTGTGTTTGTGCCGCCTAAGTAGGGCACGTGAGATTGAATGACGCCGTGCGAACAGTTTGAACGAGATGGCTACCTGTCGCCTATTGACGCTCTGGACGTGGCGGAAGTGGCTGAGCTGCGCGCGGCCTTCGATGATCTCGAGGCGCGTATCGGGAAGGAGGCGGCCCAGATCGGACTTGCCGGCAAGGAGCGCGAGATTCCGTTCCTCTGGAAGTTCGCAACGCATGCTGGAATCCTCGATGCGGTTGAACAGGTTGCCGGACCGGACCTGCTCCTGATCGCCACGCATATCTTTTGCAAGTACCCCTCCGCCGAGATGGGCGGGGAATCGTTCGTGGCCTGGCATCAGGATGTAACCTACTGGGGTCTTGAGCCGCCCAAAGCCTTTACGGCCTGGCTGGCGATCGATGATGCGGACGAAGACAACGGTGCGATGTTGATCTTGCCGCGAAGTCATCATCTCGGAATTCTTAACCACGGCAAAAGCGAGACGCAGGGCAATCTGCTTTCCGTGAACCAGGCCATCGCGGAAGATGAACTCGATCCGGAAAGCGCCGTGACGATCACGCTGAACGCGGGCCAGATATCGCTGCATCATGGCCAGGTTGTGCACGGGTCGAAGCCCAACTGCTCGTCGCGACGACGCTGCGGCATGACCATTCGTTTCACAACGCCCGAGGTCCGATGGGTGGGTGACCCAGACCAGAAAGTCGGCTGGCAGCCCGTGCTGGTTCGCGGTCAGGATAACTACGGGAATCATCCGCTGTTACAGGTGCCTGATTTCGCCCAGGCACGTTCCAGCTGATCCTTGCGAAATACCGTCCGGCGGACACGCAGGTATTCAATGCTTTATTACTGGATCCTGATTTTCAGCTCGGTGGGCTTTATGCAGACGCTGCGCTACGGGGAGCGGCACGGTGGAAGCGTGCTGGGACTCGTGGCAGTGAATTACATGATCGCCACGATCGGTGTCGCGATGCTGGCCTTGTTGCGCGCGCAGGGTATCGGATGGGATACGAGCGGAATCGCGATTGTCGGCGGGATGATGACGGGCACGGCGTATTATTTGCATCTGGTCATCCTGTTGGCTGCGTTCAAGCGCTCGGGCGTCGGTATCGTTACCGCGGTCAACCAGTCCTCGAGCGTGGTGCCGTCGATCGTCGCCTGGGCCTGTTGGGGTGAAGCGATGACCGGCTACCGCTGGCTGGCTCTGGCCATCATACCGGCTGCGATGTTTTTGATGCGCCCGGTAGGTAAGGCCTGCGAACCGATGGGGTTCAAAGCGGAGCTGCTGCTGATTGGCTGTTTGTTGTTCGCGGGCCTGATTGCGACATTGTTCAAAGCGGCCGATGTATATCTGGACGCCACGCAAAAGGAGACGTACAAGATTGCGCTCTTCGCAACGGCCTCTGTGTGGACCGGTTTGACCGCCGTCATCAGGCGGATTCCTCTGTCGCGGCCGGATGTTGCGACGGGAGTCCTGCTCGGCGTGTTCAATATACTGACCCTGATCTCGATCCTGTTGGCGCTGACGGTGGTTCCGGCCGTGATCCTTTATCCCACTTCCGGATGCCTGATGCTCTGTCTCAACGTGATGCTGGGGTATTGGATTTGGAAGGAGACGCTCTCGAAGCGCCAGGTGTTGGGCTTGATCCTGGCGATCGGGGTTGTAATCCTCGCCGCAATATAGCGTTTGTAGATTGACGGCGAGAATTGATCGAGGACGTGAAATCCTGATTCGCCCGGGGCTCTCGCCAGAAATGGCCAAATGCGGGAGACCGCCCCACCCATCATGAACCTGCCGATGCCTTTCGATTTGCCGAAAGGCTGTCGTTCAGTCCCGAACCCGCGCCGCCCAGACTTGGAGCAAGCCCGCTTCGTTGCAGGACTGGAAAACGGCCCACTTGCTATCGCGTGTCACATGCGCATTGCTTTCCAGTCGCATGGTTTCACGCTTCAGCTTCGCGCGGCTGCGGAACTTGCACAGGGGCCGTGTTTTCACGACCTTGTCCGGTTCTCTCGCGATGGCCTCGCGCATGGCCGCCTTGTCGCTGAGCTCGAGTCCCTCCCCCCAGAGCGATTCGTCGGGGAGTTCGTAAATCCAGATGGTTTCCCCAGGGGAGTCCTGGTTGATGCCATCCCAGGACCAGGGATTGTCCCCCGAACCAGATTCGCCGACCTCCTGCATGCGCTCGGCATCGGCGGTACAGAAATTGAACCCATCACCGATAATGAAACTTTCATCGGGTGCGGGGGCTGCATGAATGGAAAGACCGATATCCGGCGGGCAAATGTAGCGCGTGCTGGTTTCGGACTCCAGATCCGATACGTAGACGGCGTGCAGATCGCCGGCGGGCATGTGTGAGTAAACACGTGTTCCGTTCGCGCTCCAGTGCTCGTGCGTCCCCTGCGAACGCATGGATCCCTGCAGGTTCAGCCAATCCTGTTGATCGAAGTCGAAGATATGCTGGCGCTGGTAGTTGGCAGGCTTTGGATAGCGTTCGGTCCAAATGAATCCCTCCTGGCTGCACATGAAGAGATGCGGGTGAACCGGATTCGGATTGCAGTGCCCGAGCCACCAGTCTGTCTCGAAGACGACCTCCGTGCCGCCGCCGAACAGGTCGACGCGATACATCAGGTTCCGGGCGGATGAAGATCCCAGCATGGCAATCTGCTCGGTCTGACTCGTTCCCTCGGGCATCTCCAGGGTGGACAGGTGGGCGAAGATGTAGCGATCGTCGGCGCTACACTCTGCGTAGCCCATGCCCGCCTGCTCGATACTCGGGAGGATGCGGCGTTGCTTTCCGGAGGCCATGTCTATCTGTACGATCTCCGCATGGCCCTGCCTGTGATCAATCGCGTGAAGAAGACTCGACTGCGGGGAGAAGGCCACGTGTGACAGCGAAACGCGCTCGCTAAAATCGAGAACCTTTTCGGATTCTCCGCTTTTCAGATCAACACACCACATCGACGGTGGGTCACGACCCTCCGGATCCTCCCCGATCAGCACCATCCAGCGCCCGTCCCTTGTAAACATGGTGGATCGGAAGTAGGGACTGCGAAAATGCAGCGGCAGGTCGGGCGAGATGCACACGACATCCGTTCCCGTCTCCCGGTCGTTCCAATGCTGTCTAGCCCAATTGAAGTGAATCTGCATGAAAGTCTTCCTTAATCTCATCTGACCCTAGACTACAACAAGGCCCACGAGGAACACGATTTGATATGGTCGCCCAGATCAGGCTTAGCTGCCTCCAGTTCTTCAAGCCGTTCGCCCCCTGGTTTTGTGGCAGTAGTTCGCATGTCTTAACGCTACGAATCTTGCAGGCGATCGTCATCCATCAGGAGAACGTTTTCTCCTGGTTTCTGTTCGCAGTGCATCAGAGTCGCGCGCTACGCAACGGATTCTCTTTCGAGAATCTGCCGCTCGGTGTGCCGCTGATCTTGAGCCAGGACTTGTAGGGCGAACCGGCCTGTCCGGCACTGCCGAAGTCGCAGAGACTTAGCTTGCGACCCTTGTCGTCGCGATACTCGAAGAGCATGATCGGCGCCATCTTGCCCTTCCACCGCACGCGTCGGCGCTTGAGTGTGCGCGCGTCAAGCCGCGGCAGGTCGTCCGGGTCGACCTTGTTGAATCGCCGGTCATAGGTCATCAGCACAGGACCACGATACATCGAGACGCCGCCCTTGCATTCCTGTTCGCCGGTCCAGAAGTGTTCCGACATGTCCAGCTGCAGTTCAATGCGGTCGCCCTTCTTCCACTTGCGGTCGATTGCGAGATAGGTGCCGGGCGCAACGCCCTTGATGCGCTCGCCGTTAACGGAGACGCGGGATCGGGCCGACCAGTAGGGGATGCGTAGCTTCAATGTGAAGCGTGTTGCGCGCGTTGGATGAACGGTCAGCTTGATGTTGCCCTCGACGGGATAGGTCGTCTCTTGTACGAGCTTGATCTTACGATCGGGGATCCATGTGGTCGTGATGCTGCCCGGGCCATAGTAGTTTAAGACGAGTGCGTCCTCCGCGTCGCGCATCAGGGCCCAGTCGCTGATCATGCCGAGGCCGCGATGCCCGTTTACGCTGCAACAGTTCAGTTCGGGCGTACCCTCGCGCGCATGCATTACGATCGCATGTATCGCCGCGACGCGCAGTCCGTCCATCGGTGTGTCGTACGTGACCCAGCGTCCCGACGGCGAGTGCAGTCCGACCACCGAATTCAGAGTTGAGAACTCGATTTCATCCGCGACGATTGAATTCCCTGTCAATCGGAGCATTTCGACACTCAACGCCAGCCAGGCGATTGTGCAGCAGGTTTCGATCGGCAGCTTCAGGTACGGATTTCCATGTGCGCGCTCGCCGCTGGTGAAGCCCCCGTTGTTATGCCGGTCGCCCTTGAGCAGGCTCCAGTAGATCTGCTCGAAAGCGTCGCGGTATCGCCGATCGCCGGTGCCATAGTAGAGTCCAGGCAGCGCCATGAGCGTATGCAGGGTTTCCCAGCGCGGCTGCCCACATTCGTGAAAATCCTTGCCCGCGAGTGCCGCGTGCAGGTAGTCGCCGGCGATCGGGCCATGGGGGCTGTCTCCGGCTTGCTCGTTCATGGTCTGCTCCGCAAGTTGCAGGTAACGGCGCGTGCGCGTCTTCGCATGGAGTACGCATAGTGCGTGAGTGGGGGAGAGATTGGTATGAGGTTGATCGCCGGTATTAGCGAGGGTCTTTTCCGTTCCGAGGAATGTACGGCAAAGCAGGTCGGCCATGCGCCGCGCGCCGCGCATGGCCGCCGCATCGCCGGTCTCCTCGGCCCAGAGCATCAACGCCAGCATGATGTGATAATGACCCCAGGCATCCCAGGTGCCGCGGCTCTGCGCGTGCCCCATCTGGCTCTCGGTCTCCTTGGATACGCCGATCACGCCCCAAAACCCGCCGGCGCTGCTGTTCGGCGCGCTGCCCGTCAGGTGCGAGCCCGCCTGCCATGGCCCGAGATAACCGTCGGCATCCTGCAGGGCGAGCAGGTCCCCGACGAAATCGGCAAGTACAGCCTTGAGTGATGCGTCCTGCGTCAGGCGTAGGACCTGCACGGCGCCGGTCAGGTACTTTCCGGGAAACTCACCGGCGAAGGCCACGATGTTGCGCATCGGTTGCCTGTCGCGGTCACGGAACATCTCGAGCATGCCGGGGTTCGCCTCGGGAGCCACCTTGATCCATTGCTCCGTGATGCGTTCGAGATATTGGCCCAACCATCCGTCGAGTGCATACTCGGTTCCGAGAACGCGGTCAGCTTCCGGTGTCATAGCGATAGGCCAGAGATTTCCCAGAGATAGCTGCTCCGAAGCGGCACGTCGTTTTCGCCGGCGTAGAGCGTGCCGTCGTCACAGAGCGCGAGGTCGTGAATCTGCCAGGCGTTCACGTCGATCTCCGGGTCGTAGACCCGGCCATGCACCGTAACGGCGCCGGACCCGACTTCGTACGAGAATAGTTCCGCCTCGCCGCCTTTGCCGGCAATGCCGAAGATGCGGCTCTCGCCGTCGGAGATCATGGCGGAAAGTCGCCGCAGCTTTGCTGAACCCGGCTGGGCGATGGTTTCAACTTCACCGCGGTCGGGATCTATTCGGCAGAACATGCCATCGCGCGTTGAAGCGTAGACGGCGCCGTCCGGCCCGGTGACCGTGCTGTCCATCATGCCGGATTCACCCGCGCTTCCCGGTGCCGGAGGAAGCGTTGCGTCAAGAAATTGCACGGCGTCATCGTCCGGATGATAACGAAACAGCCGATAGGGATGCCGTCCCGCGCTGTGGCCCCAGGCGCGGTTTGGCGCCCACGCACCCCAAAGCGTACCGTTTCGATCGACGGCAATGTTCTCGGCCTGCGTCAGGCCACCCCTGAAAAGATTCACACCTAAGTGGGCGAGGACTCGGGTCTCGCGCGTGTCGATATCGAATCGAAAGAGGTAATCGTGCAGGTAGGTCTGGCCATACAGGATTCCGCGCTCGCGATCGGCGACCAGGCTCTGGATGTAGAGGTTAGGCAACGGCCGGTCGACCATTTCGATCGTTTCGGTCTCCGGGTCAAATCGGACAATCGCGCCGCCCGGTGCATCGAAGTACTGCACGGAGTCGTGCAGCATGGCTGTGGCTGCCCAGATGATACCGTCCCGGTCGTATAGTAGTGCGCGGTGAAATTTCGCGTCGTAACGATCGCCCACCGACTGAAAGTCCAAGCTGCGAAACGTGCGCGTCTCCCGGTCGAAGCAATGGAAAATGTCACCGCTGAAGGTGGCCACGCCGCACCAGATGACATTTCGCGTATCGTCGGCCAGTACGCCGTCGAAGGATATCCAGTTCTCGTGGTAGTCGCGGCCGGCCTCGGTCTCGAAAAAGTGGCGGTAGTCCCAGTCCGGGTCGACCGTTGAATGGAAGTCGGGGTAGTGCGAGTCCTTGAGCTTGAGCGCTTTTACATTCATCTTTTTCGACCTGAGATACAGGATCGACATGATTCACTAAGCGAGATCATCCTGTCGATTCTCTTCATCCTTTCCATGTGCCGATTGCGATGGGGTCAGGGGCCGAAGCGTCCGGTCGCCCACCAGGAAAGCAAGATACTCGCCGGCGTGCCCGAACCGAAGCGGCGGCCGTCGGGATAACTGACCTCGTAGAATGGACGACCTGCGGCGACGGCGTCACGACGATTCGCGGTCATCCAGTCCAGCATTCTGTCGTGGATCTCGGTTCGCGTGTAGGTCGATCCCGCGACCGAATCACAGGCTTGCATGATAATGGCCAGCGGCAGGGCGCCGCGGACATCGGCGTAGTCGCCCCATTGCGAGTCCGACGTGGCCATGCCGAACCCACCGGGCATGACTTCGAGTCCCGAATGCAGCAATTTGTCCAGGCCCGGCATGACATGCGAGTCGGCAAATCGATCACCGTGCACCGCGAGCAGGTTGCCGCCCACGATCGCCAGCTTGGACGGGGAGTAGTCCCACCAGTTGGGACCCTCGGTGAACAGGCGCGTAATCGCCTCCACCATCTCGTCACGGCGTGCATGTTGACTCCGCGCAAACGCGTGCAGGGCGAACGCGATTCCGTAGAAGGATACGAAATGGTTCTCCTTGTGCCGCACGGGATCAAAGGTTGCGCAGTAATGGTCGAGGGCCCGCTCCGCGGCCTCGGCGAACCGATCATCGACCACCCGTTCGTAGGCCGCAGCCGCCATGGCGAGTAGCCCGTCGCTCAGGCCGAAGCTCGCGAATTCTTCCAGCGAGAATGTGCTGCCGGGATAGGTCTGGCCATCCTTCTCAAGCGGCTCGAGCGTATACTCCATTACTTCAGCCTTCGCGCGCTCGTAGTAGTCGTCCGGCAGAAGCTTGATCGGAAGCGAGCCATCCGGCGCCTGGCGCTCAACGATCGCCGCCATCAATCGCCCGGCCGGTTCCAGGTAGGCAGCGTCGCCCAGGAGATCATGCGCTTGCAGCAGGACCAGCACGGATTCGACCTGGTAGGCTGCGATTTCGGAATGCTTGCTGTCGATCGGGACGCAGAAGCCGTCCGGAGCCTGGATTCGCACGAGGTAATCCGCTGAATCGCGCAGCGCGCCATCCTTGTTGAGCAGGTCGTCGGTCAGTAGGTTCCTGCCGGTTGGTCTTTCCAGAGTTCCAGCCAATCTTCGCATAGACCGACTCGACCGGGATCGGAAGGGCTGCGCGCAATGAAGCCGCGATCTTTTCCGGATGCAGTTGCGTGTTCGGTAGCTTCAAATCTCAAATCCATTGACCACCGGACGGCGTCCGACTGGTTGGGCAAGGCGCGGTGGGGCGTGCGCTGCGTGAAGCAGAGCAGATCGCCGGGCTCCATCTCGACCGATACCGGCGTCAGCGTCTCCTGGATCTCGGGCGACAGGCCGATGAACCCTGTTTCCTTGTCGTCCCAGGCCTCTTGCAATTCGCCCTTGTGGAAGCCAGGCGAGACCTGCATGCAGCTGTTGTGCTCGGTCACTTTTTGAATCGGCACCCACATGCTGACCACGTGCAGCTCCGCGGCATCTTCGTAGTACTGCGCATCCTGGTGCCAGGGCGTGCGCGTCCATACCTGGTCGGGAAGCTTGGGTCGCGCATTGAAGACACCGTGCGCGGATACCTCCGGTGTTCCGAGCAGTGCTTCGGCGACATCCACGAAGGCCGGGTGGCAGAGAAAATCAAAACAGTCGCGGCTGACGAGATCACGTCGCGGACTGCGCACGTAGCCGGGCCGGCCCGCTTTTTCCCAGGCCTGCACGAGGCGGTGTTCGAAGTCGACGTCGGCCATCCCATCGTCCAGACCTCCTTCGTCGACCCAGCGCTGTATCGTCTCCTGTTCCCAGCGCTCGAGGATCCGACGGGTCAACGCGAGCGCGTCCTGAGGAACGACGCCTCGCAGGTGTAGGTAGCCTTCGTCCTCGTAACTCGCAAGTTGTTCGTTCGTAATCATGACGCGGTTTCTAGCATGCCGAATCCGGATAGGCAACGGCCTGATTCTGGTTGTTGACGGCCGATACTCGTGCGATAAGACGAGGGCGATGAGCAACACCTCCAATATCATTGCCTGTCGGCCCGGATGTCTCGATCTGCCCCTTGCGGATGCCCTGCATAAGCTGAAGGAAATTGGAATTCATCACGCCGAACTCAATACGGACGCCGACACGGATTTTGCCGAGCTCCAGATGTTGGCGCAGGCCGAGGAGATCGGCATTTCATCGCTGAGCGTGGTTGCCTCGGTTGTCGATGCGCCGGGCGTCGAGATGATCGAACACGCGATCACCGGTGCTGCGCAGTTGGGTACGAAGATCATCTTCCTGGCGGCGTCCGTTCCCGAGGGTGGCTACGACGACGGTATCGCAGCCCTGCGTGGACTCGGCGCGAAGGCAGACGCCGCAGGTGTCGTGCTATCGCTGGAAACGCATGTGCCCTTCGGACACAACGGCGAGATCGCGCGTCGCACGGTCGAGGCGGTCGATTCGCCCGGCGTGCGCTGGAACTACGACACGGCCAATGTCTACTACTACAACGAGGCAGGCATCGACACCGTGGCCGAGTTGAAGAAGGGGCTTCCGTACATCGCCAGCGTGCATCTCAAGGAATCGGCCAGGGGCGAACCCCTGTCGTTCGACTTTCCCGTGCTCGGCGAGGGTATCGTGGATTTTCCCGCGGTCTTCCGAATGCTGGGCGACCACGGATTCAACGGGCCCTATGCCCTTGAATTGGAAGGCGACCTGGTCAACGGCTTGTCGGTGGACGAACAGGTGGCCAAGGTGAAGGGCTGCATGGACTATCTCGCATCGATTGGCGCCGCGTAGGGAGCCCCGATGCCTGCCCTTGCAACTTTTCGCGCGGATGTGACGCCGCCTGTCGGTCATCCCCTGTGTGCGGGTTGGTATGCGACTGCGCTGGGAATTACGGATCCCTTGTATGCGCTGGGCGTGGTTCTCTTTGGTGACGAGCAACCGGTGGTGCTGTGTGCGCTTGATTGGGCGGAGCTGAGCAACCGCAGTCATATGCAATGGACCCGCGTGCTGGCCGAGGCGGCCGGAACATCGGCCGATCGCGTCGTGGTCAACTGTACGCATGCGCATTGCACGCCGTGGCCGGACGAGGAGGCGCAGCGTGTCTTGGACGCATACCCGGATGTGCCGCAGGTGATGGATCCGGCCTGGTGCGACGAAGCGGGGGCAGGTGTCGCTGACGCGATTCGGTCCGCCGTCGCTGTGCCGTTCACGCATGTCGGGCTTGGTGCAGCAGCCGTGGAGAAAGTCGCGTCCAATCGCCGTATCATGGGCGAGGACGGGAAGGTCAAGGCCGTGCGCTGGACGAGGACGCTCGATCCAGCCGTCCGGGCTGAACCCGAGGGCCTGATCGACCCGCTGCTGAAGACAATCAGCTTCTGGGACGACACCCGTAAACGGGCCGCGTTGCATTACTATGCTGTACACCCCACCAGCTACGATGATGACCGTATGGTGACCTCCGAATTTACCGGCCTCGCGCGCGAACGGCGCAACGCCGAGGAACCCGACGCGCTGCATGTGTACTTCACCGGCTGCGCGGGCAACATCACGGCGGGCAAGTACAACGACGGCGCCGTCGAGAACCGGGCCCTGCTGCGTGACCGCATCTACCGGGGCATGGTCGATTCGGAGGCGTCCATCGAGAAGATTCCCGTGTCCGGGTTCGACTGGCGAACGGTGCCGCTCTCGTTGCCGCCCGGTCTGGACATGATCGAGGAAGACCTGCTCGCGTTGCTCGCCGACGATTCACGGGGCGGATTGGAGCGCAACAAGGCGGCGATCAAGCTGGCCGGCCTGCGGCGGCAGGACGTCCCGATCCTGTTGTCGTGGCTCGATTTCGGGGGATGTGCGGGGATTCTCAACCTGCCGGCGGAAAGCTTTATCGAGTACCAGCTCTTCGCACAGGAACAGAAACCGGATGCCTTCGTAGCCGTGTCTGCGTACGGCGACTGCGGTCCCGGTTACATCTGCATGCAGGAATCCTACGCACAGGGCGGGTATGAACCGAAAGACAGCTTTGTGTCGCCGGGCTGCGAGGCAGTGATGAAAGCGGGAATTGAGAAGGTGATGGCCAGCTAAGCGTCCGGCCCTTTCCAGATCATCTGCTGGGCGGTTATGCCGCCGTCGACATACAGCATCTGGCCGGTGATGTACTTCGCACCGGGCGACGCCAGGAACACCGCCGCGGGTCCGATATCATTGATTTCGCCACGCCTTTCCAGCGGTATCTGTGAATCGAGTAATCGCTGCAATTCGGGTTGCGCGCCGATCACTTGCTGCAACAACGGTGTCATGACGAGCCCCGGCGCGTCGCCGATTCCGTTACCGGAGAGCACGACGTTCCCCGACTTTGCCAGTTCCTGGAGGTCGTAGTAGAGGCTTGTGACCCAGGGGAAGCAGACGCTGTGCGTAATCCCGACGCCGGCTGCTTCGGCACGTGCGACGTCGAAAGAACGGCAGAACGGGAGGCTGTGGCCAAGATATAACCTGGGATCCACGCCGACATGCGAGTGCACGTCGAGCAAGGTAAGGTCTGCCTTCAGTTGTTCAGGTAGTTTGGCCATGGTTGCCATCCCTTTTTGTCGCCTGTTCCGGGTACGCGGCCATGAACAGACGTGTGCGCTCGTTGAGTACACCGTAAAAAGCGCGCGTTTCCGGGTCGGGGCTGTCGCGCCAAAACGTCGCTGGTATCGCGGAGTCGTTGGCGAGGTAGGGTCGGTCGCGGTGGCCGTAATAGACTTGCACGGTCTTGCGCGTGTCCTGGGTGGGGCGCGTCGTCGCGGTGTGCAGGAGCGAAACATTGAAAAGCGCGCAGGTGCCGGCGGGGCCGTGCAGGTGGACCTGGCCGCCCCTCTTGAGCTGGGCGTCATCTTCGTCAAGGACGGGGTCGTGAACAGACTCCGGAGACAGTGTGAAACAATGTGTGGACTCGCTGCAATCGGAGAGCAGTACGACGAGTTGTATGTAGTCCATGCGCAGCGGATGTTCGGGCCGATGCGGTTTGTCTCGGTGCCATTCCTGGTTGAGTTCACCGTCGTAGGCGTACATCGTGCGCAGGCCGATTTCCCCGAAGCAAACCGGGTCGCCCATCAACGCCTCGATCGTGGGAAGAATGTTCGGATGCCGGATCAGTTCGTCGAATTGCGGTGAGCTGATCAGCGTGTCGTAATTAGCAACCTGATGATGCCCGTAGTTGCGCCAGAAATTCGGGAAATCGCGGACGTCGCTGTCGAACATGTCGCGGAAATACGCGACCGCGTCATCATCGAGCACCTGGCCCATGTTGAGGAATCCGTTTTCCTCAAAGAATGTTCGATCCTTCATTCCAGTTTTCGCTCGCAACGTTGCCGCCGGGAATCTTCCGTATACGAGGCAGAAACCCGATCTTACATTAATTTCGATTCTAAAGGCGGTAAAAGGCAAGGGCATTACCGTGGAATAACCTGCGGCGTTCGTCGTCGGTATAGTCGCCGACCATGTCCCAGAGGGTTTCGATCCAGTGCCGTAACGGCGCGGCCAGTGTGACGACAGGCCAGTCGCCGCCAAAGGCGACGCGATCGAAGCCAAAGTTCTCCAATACATGCTCCAGGTAGGGGCGCAGATCGTCCGCGGTCCCGTTTACCCGATCGGCCTCGGTGACGATGCCGGATACCTTGCAGCAGGTGTTCGGCAGTGCGGCCAGGTCGCGTATGTAGCCGGCCCAGGGCTGCATGATACCTTGCTTGATGAAAGGGTTTCCGATGTGGTCGAGCATGAATCGAACGTCGGGACATTTCCGGACGAGTTCTATCATGTTCTTAAACTGTGCATCCCCCTTGATGCAGATGTCGAAACTGAGGTCGAACTCGGCCAGAAGCTGTACGCCACGGATGAATCCAGCCTGCAGGCACTCGTCGTCCGCCGCGCCTTGCGTGATACGGCGAATGCCGCGCAATAGGGGGAAGGCGAGTAAGGCTTCGATCGTGTCGCGCGCGGCGTCGCCGTTCTCGAGTGGCGCACCGGCGACGATGCCGGCGATACGCGGGTCCTCCTGCGCTTGCGCCGTCACCCAGGCCGCCTCGTCCACACACTGCGCCAATTCTGGATCACACTGCAGAAACACCATCTTTTCGATGTCGATACCGCGGGTTGCCTCACGGTAGTCAGCGACCATGTGGGTACGGTTTATGGCCGGCTCCCCGGCGAGCCACGGGTAGTTGAGATGGTCGATGTCCCAGATGTGCAGATGCGTGTCGATGATGGGAATGTTGATCAAGTTCAGGCCCTCCAATGGCCCCGGTTCTACGGGAGTCTCGGACACAGAGCAACCTCTTCGATCTGTGGACAGAATCTAAAAGCACGATTACAGTTGCCCGGACCCGACCTTTCGTTATCGGTAGGAATCGCGGAACGTGCGAGTGGCGGATGGAGGACGCTTCCAGGTCATGAAAATATGCATCGTAGGCGGAACGGGAAATATCAGCACCAGCATCGTGACGCGGTTGGTGGAGCAGGGGCACGAGGTGGTTTGCTTCAATCGTGGACAGACCGCGCCTGCTCCCGACGGCGTGCGCGTGATTGTGGGTGACCGTGCCGACGAGACGGCGTTCGAAGAGGCCATGCAGCGCGAGACCTTTGACGCGGCGATCGACATGATCTGTTTCAATGCGGAGCAGGCGGCGAGCAGTATGCGCGCCTTTCGTGACGTGAAGCAGTTCGTGATGTGTTCCACGGTCTGTACCTACGGTGTGCAGTACGACTGGTTTCCGACGACGGAGGACCATCCCTTGCGGCCGACGACGGATTACGGCCGGAATAAAGTCGAAGCGGACAACCTCTTTCTCGATGCGTACCGCAAGGACGGCTTTCCCGTGACGATCATCAAGCCGTCCACAACCTATGGCGATCCGATGGGATTGCTCCGCCAAGTGGCCTGGGAATTCTCGTGGATCGATCGCATCCGGAAAGGAAAGCCGATCATCGTGTGTGGTGACGGTAACGCATTGACCCAATTCCTGCACGTGGACGATGCCGCGCTGGCATTCGCGGGAGTCCTCGGTAAGAATCACTGCGTCGGGCAGACGTACAACATGGTGCCGCGCCGCTACTGGACCTGGGCGGAGCATCATCGTCTTGCCATGCAGGTAATAGGAAGAGAGGTGGAAATCGTCGGCGTGCCGTACGCCGATCTCGAGCGCCTGGATGTGCCGGCGTTTGACATCTGCCGGGATATCTTTCAATACCATCTGTATTACAGCGCGGATAAGCTGTTCGGTGATGTGCCCGAATTCCAACCTTCTGTCTCGCTCGAAGCGGGCATGCGCCGCGTGCTTGAAGCCATGGATCGCGATGACCGCGTGCCGGATTCCGACGAACTGGATTGGGAAGATCGCATCATCGCGAAGCAACGCTTTGTATCGTCGTAGACGTACACGCGGAACCTTCCGGCCCTTCGGGGGCTGGGAAGACTGCGGGTTATCCGGAATGCGGGATTGCCTCAACGGATTGACGGCAGACGCCGTTGCGGGATATACCTAATAGGCCGCGCAGGAGCTGGAATTAGGTAGCGACTGGATAATTCTCACGGGAGACCGAACATGCCGGAAGAAGATAAGGATGGGAAACTGTTTTATAAAGACGTGCCGCAGGAAACGCCGGGCTTCTTTCTGAAGGGGTGCGGAAATCTCGATTGGGGAATGAAGAACCGCATGGCGCGCGTCTTCAATCCGGAGTCGGGGCGGACGGTCATGCTGGCCGTGGATCACGGATATTTCCAGGGTCCCACCACCGGGCTGGAACGGATCGACCTGAACATTGTGCCGTTGCTGCCGGTATGCGACGCGCTGTTCTGCACGCGCGGAATTCTCCGCTCGGTGATTCCGCCCGATAATCAGAAACCGGTGGTATTGCGCGCCAGCGGTGGCCCGAGCATTCTGAAGGAACTCTCCGACGAGCAGATTGCCATGGACATGGAGGACGCCGTGCGGCTGAACGCGGCCGGCGTGGGCATCCAGATATTCATCGGAGGGGAGTTCGAGACGCGATCGATCCACAATATGACCCGCCTGGTAGATGCCGGGTTGCGCTGCGGGGTGCCCGTGATGGGTGTGACCGCTGTTGGCAAGGAGTTGACGCGCAACGCGAAGTATTTCCGTCTCG
>CAJWTS010000036.1 GCA_913047795.1 uncultured Verrucomicrobiota bacterium
CGGCTCGTCGCCCGGGCGCAAGCCGGGATCCGCGTGCTCTTCCTGTACGATGACCTGGGCTGCAACGGTACGCCGGCCAGCTTCTGGGAGCCCCTTCGCGAAGCAGGGGCCCAGGTTAAAGGATTCAAACCGAACAAGGGCTGGGCCAACCGGCTGCGCATCAATTTTCGAAATCATCGCAAGATCCTCGTCGCGGACGGCCGTGTCGCATTCGTCGGTGGTCTCAACATCGGAGATAAGTACCGCGGTGCCGACGAGCGGTTTGGAGCCTGGCGCGATACACACATGCGTTTGCACGGACCGACCGTGCAGGCCATTCAAATTTCGTTCATCGAGGACTGGAACTGGGCAGCCGGTGAAATACCGGAGCTCAACTGGGACCCCTGCCCGGCCCCGCACGGCGACCATACCGTGCTGGTGGTGCCCACCGGTCCCGCCGATGACCTCGAGGTCTGCCACCTCCTTTTCCTGCGCGCGATCAATCTGTCAAAAAAGAGACTCTGGATCACGAGCCCCTACTTCGTGCCGGACCATGCGGTGGTCGCGGCGCTGCAACTCGCAGCCCTGCGCGGCGTCGACGTCCGGATCTTGCTGCCGGAGCGACCCGACCATCTGCTGGTCTATCTCTCGGCCTTCTCCTATTTCGACGAAATGCAGGCCGTGGGCGCCAAAATTTATCGCTATCAACCCGGATTCATGCACCAGAAGGTGTGGCTGATCGACGACGAAATCGCGCTGATCGGGACCGCCAACCTGGACAACCGATCCTTCTACCTGAATTTTGAAATGATGCTGGCCGTCCGCGATCGCGATTTCGCGGGGGAGGTGGCGGCGATGCTCGAAAGCGATTTGGAACGTTGCCGCCCAATCGCGCCGGACGAATACCGCGATCAACCCACACTTTTCAAGGTCGCCGTCCGATTGGCACGCATCGCGTCGCCCCTGCAGTAGACGCTATCCATGCGTGTGCAGAATGAAGTCCGCTATCAACGGCAAATGGTCACTTGCCACGCGCGAGACCCGGAGCCGGCAACGGCGAGACTGTACGCTTCGAATCGCTCCGCGATAGAAGATCTTGTCCAACGCGCCGCTCGGTGAGAGCGACGGATACGTTTTCACGTCGCGATGCGATCCGGACCGCCGTTCGGAGCAACTTCGAAACCCGAGTATCTCGGTGAACATGGGCCGAATACGTGTGCGCCAGTCGTTGAAATCACCCCCCACGATGCACGGCACGCCGTCCTGCAGCCCGGCAAACTCCTGCGACCGTACGAGCTGACCGATCTGGCGATCCCGTTCGCGTGCCGACAGTCCCAGGTGTAAATTGAACACCTCTAACTCGTAGGCTGTTCCGACCCGGCTCTGGACGGACAGGGTCGTATGCTGGCATCCGCGCCGTTTACGCGTGCCGACGGTCAGATCGATATTTCGTTCGCGAAGAATCGGAAATCGGCTGAACGTCGCGTTACCGTAGTACCCCTTGCGCAGGCTGACGTTGTGGCCCACGGCATGATGCGCATAGCCGAGCCGATCGGCCAGTTCCTCGGCCATGTGCATTTCACGCGAACGCGGGGCACCCTCGTCGACCTCCTGCAACAGCACAACATGCGCGTCGTGATGCGCAAGGACCTGCTGGATACGGTCGGGGCGAAACCGCCGATCGAGCCCGATCGCCCGATGAATATTGTATGTCAATATGCGGATGTGCATGCGCGGGAAAACTCTTTGACAGGATGAAAAATGAGCCGGTCAGAAATCTACATCTTGAGCATGATCCTGTTCATCCCGGCCAGGATCCCCTTCCCGGCCGGGTGACGGGGATTGGCCCTTCCGAACCGCGTCCGATCACTTGCGTACACGATCCGGCGTGGTCCAACTACGACTCGTCGCGCTCGCGCAGCAGGGCATCGCGCTCTTTGCGCAGCTCGTCCAGTTCGGCGAGAACCTGGTCCAGCTTAACCCCTTCCTGCTCGTTTGCGCGGTAGCGTTGGCGGTACGTACGGTGCCGCAACTCCCTGGAGAAGATCTGGTCGTACGCCAATCGCACCCAGAAGAAGATGCACGTCGTGACGACGAAGAACTTCAGGAAGATCAGCAACGAATGGTCGAGCGGAAACATTGCTCCTGAATCCATGTGGTGCCTCCTGAAAGCCTTATAAAATGCTCCCCTGTCAGTTCAAAGTCAAGACGACGGCACAGCCCCTGCTCGAGGCGACCGCCGAGCGTATCGGCGCGACGCGGAGCATGCTATTGCGCGCATGCCGCCGAACTGGCAAAATCAGGGGTTCGGATTATCCGAAAAACATGAAATCCGACTTCCAACTTGTTTCCGAGTTCGACCCCACCGGTGATCAGCCGGAGGCGATCGAAGCGCTTGTGCAAGGCCTGGACGCCGGCGAGCGATTCCAGGTCCTCGAAGGCGTAACGGGCTCGGGCAAGACCTTCACAATGGCAAACGTCATCGCCCGCCGCGGGTGCCCCACGCTGGTGATCTCGCACAACAAGACGCTGGCGGCCCAGCTCTATAACGAGATGAAGGGTTTCTTCCCGCATAACGCGGTGGAGTTCTTTATCAGTTACTACGATTACTACCAGCCCGAGGCCTATATTCCCCAGACCGATACCTACATCGAAAAAGACGCGTCCATCAACCAGGAGATCGAGCGCCTGCGACTGTCGGCAACCAATTCGATGATGTATCGCCAGGACGTGATTATCGTGGCCTCCGTTTCCTGCATCTATGGCCTCGGCTCGCCCGAGGACTATCGCGAGATGCTGGTCGAGGTCCAACGCGGGCAGGAACTCGAACGCGACAGCCTGTTGCATCAACTGGTGGACATTCAGTATACCCGCAACGATTTCGAACCCGGGCCGGGGACCTTCCGTGTGCGCGGCGACCTGGTCGATATTTTTCCGGCCTACTCCACGTCCGGCCTTCGGCTGGCCTTCTTTGGTGATGAGATTGAGTCGATCGCGAGCATCGATGTGGCGACCGGGTCCGTCGATCAGCCATTGGAGCGGGCCATGATTTCGCCGGCCAAGCATTTTGTTATGCCGCACGACCGCATCGAGCAGGCGACGGGGCGCATCCTTGAAGAACTCGACGATCGCGTGGCGTGGTTCGAGTCCTGCGGCAAACTGCTCGAAGCGCAACGCATCAAGATGCGAACGATGTATGACATCGAAATGATGAAAGAAGTCGGCTACTGCTCCGGCATCGAGAACTATTCGCGACACCTCAGCGGAAGGGCGGCCGGTGAAGCGCCGTATACGCTGCTCGACTACTTTGACGGCGAGTTCCTGACCATCATGGATGAGTCCCACGTTTCGGTGCCCCAGGTACGTGGCATGTACAACGGTGACCAGGCGCGCAAGGGCACACTGGTTGAGCACGGCTTCCGATTGCCTTCCGCATTAGACAACCGGCCGCTCAATTTCGACGAGTTTCGGAGAAAGACAGGCAAGATCGTCTTCACCAGCGCGACACCGAGCCCGACCGACATCGAAATTTCGTCCCGCGTGGTACAACAAGTGATCCGGCCGACCGGCCTCGTTGATCCGCCGGTCGTGATACGACCGCTTGACGGTCAGATCGACGACCTGATGGAGGAAGTCCGCACCGGCGCGGAAAACGGCACCCGGGTACTCGTTACGGCCCTGACCAAGCGCACGTCCGAAGACCTTGCGGACTATCTGAAGCAAGCCGGCCTGCGCGTTGAATATTTGCACTCCGACATCACCGCGCTCGATCGTGTTGACATTCTGCGCCGCCTGCGTGAAGGCGCGTTCGATTGCCTCGTGGGCGTCAACCTGCTGCGCGAGGGCCTGGACCTGCCGGAGGTCGCGCTCGTCGCCGTGCTGGATGCCGACAAGGAAGGGTTTCTGCGATCCGAGACATCCTTGATTCAACTCGCCGGGCGCGCGGCGCGGCATATCGACGGGCGCGCCATTCTATATGCCGACAAGGTAACGGATTCGATGCAGCGCATGCTCGACCGAACCAACGACCGGCGCGAGCGCCAACTGGAATACAATCGCGTCAACGACATCACGCCGCGCAGCATCAAGCGCGCGATCCGCGAGTCACTCCCCATCATGTACGATTCACGGAAAGAGAACGACTCGATCGAGTCACGCATCGTGGCCGAGAGCGGCGTCTCGTACGACATCCACCAGGTCCTGGGCGAAATGGAAAAGGAGATGCTGGAAGCCGCCGAAGCACTCGAGTTCGAGCGCGCAGCCATCTTGCGCGACCAGATTCACGAACTGAAACATTCCGAAGAGTACAACGACGAACGCCGGAAAAAGCAGCCGTCCGGCGGCCGCAAGGAACCGCACACGAAAGCGAAGAAGGCAGGGAGCAAGTAGACGGGATCGTCGTGCCGGGCGCCCTGCTCTCCATGTTCGCGACCTGGCGGCTCGAACCCCAACGGATCCAGGTCAGCCCTGCCCGTAATACGCGTCGGGGCCGTGCTTGCGGCGGTAGTGCTTGTCGAGGATGTGATCGGCCAACGGTGGCGTATCGCCGGCCTGAAACGTACCCAGCGCCATCTCCGCCACGGCCTCGAGAGCGATGCTGTTGCGCACGGCGTCGCCGACATCCTGCCCCCAGGTGAACGGCGCGTGGCCGGTAAGCAACACGGCCGGCATGGCCTGCGGGTCCAGCTCCGCAAAGCGTTCGATAATGACTTCGCCCGTATTCCCTTCGTAATCGGCGGCCACCTCCTCTTCCGTCAGCAACCGCGCCACGGGAACCGTTCCGTGAAAATGATCTGCATGCGTCGTGCCCAGGCAGGGAATCTCTACGCCGGCCTGGCAGAACATGACCGCATGTTTGCTGTGCGTATGCGCAATACCACCGATGTCCGGAAAGGCCTTGAACAGTCGCACATGGGTCGGCGTGTCGGACGAGGGCTTGTAGTCGCCTTCGACGACCGCACCGTCCAGGTCGACGACGACCATCGCCTCCGGCGTCAGGTCGACATACGCGACCCCGCTGGGCTTGATGACAACCAGGCCCTCGCCGCGATCCATGCCGCTGGCATTGCCCCAGGTCAACGTGACCAACCCCTGTCGATCCAACTCCAGGTTGGCGTCACAGACTTCCCGTTTAAGTTCTTCAAGCATTGTGCTCAGCCCTCATCCCCTCCGCCTTCGTTCCCCTGGCGGCATTCGGTTCCACTCTCCGCGAAGCCTATCCGCCCCGCACATGCATCGCGCATCCCCATTACCGCTGCCGTTCCCGAATGGCGATCAGGTCTTTCATGACATGATTCAGCGATCCTGGCGATTCCCTCGTTCCGAACGCGTCGTGCAGGGTGCTGTAAATCGCATATAGCTCTTTGTAGATACCCCCGTTTTCGGGATCCGGCTCGTACGCTTCAGGCTGCACGGCGCATACCGCCGCCTGGACCTCCGCCAATGTTCGATAGCCACTGGCGTCCGCCCCGGCCGCGCAGGCACCGAAAATCGCAGCTCCAAGCGCGCAGGTCTGCTCGCTACGCGATACCTTGATGGGGCGATTCGTGATGTCGGCGTAGATCTGCATCAGGAGCGGATTCTTCGTCGCCAGGCCGCCACCCGTCATGATTTCATTGATCGGCACGCCGTACTCCTCGATTCGCTTGATAATCGTCAGCGCACCAAAGGCGGTTGCCTCGATCAAGGCGCGATAAATCTCGTGCGCTTCCGTATGCAGGGACTGCCCCAGGATAAGCCCGCTCAAGCGCGGATCGATCAGGACCGTCCGATTGCCGTTGTTCCAATCCAGGGCAAGCAATCCGTGCGCGCCGGGTTTCTGCGCGGAAGCGGCATCGCCCAATCCGTGAAACTTGTCGTCCGCACTGTCGCCGTAACTATCCGGGACGAGGTGATTGACGAACCACAAGAAGATATCGCCGACGGCGGACTGTCCGGCCTCAATGCCGTAAAAACCGGGCAGGATGGACCCATCCACAATGCCGCACACACCCGGTATATCGGCCAACTCCTTGCTGCTATCCATGACCATCATGTCGCAGGTGCTTGTGCCGAGAATCTTGACCAGCACACCCTCTCCGATTCCTGATCCGACAGCGCCCATGTGCGCATCGAACGCGCCGACCGCGATCGCGGTGCCGGCGTTGAGCCCGAGCTTCGCGGCCCACTCTTCCGAAAGGTTTCCGGCGAGCGTGTCGGACGTATACGCTTTTTCGTACAGTCGCCCGCGCAGGTCGGCGAGCGCAGGGTCCAGTTGGCCGAGAAACTCGACGTCCGGCAGGCCACCCCAGGCGTCGCAGTACATGGCCTTGTGGCCGGCCGCGCAAACGCCGCGCTTGAGTGCATCGGGCGACGTATTGCCCGCCAACAGCGCGGGTATGTAGTCACAATGTTCGACAAAGGAATGTGCGGCCGCGAACACCTCGGGGTCGATGTTCTTGCAGTGCAGGACCTTGCTCCAAAACCATTCGGATGAGTACGTGCCCCCGCACTTGTCCAGGTATTGCGGTCGAATCTCCGCCGCCAGTTTCGTTATCTTCTCGGCCTCATCCGCGCCGGTGTGATCCTTCCACAGCCATGCCATCGCGTTCGGATTATCTTTGAACTCGGGCAGCAAGCCCAGGGGTGTACCCTTGGCATCCACCGGCAGCGGCGTGCTGCCCGTTGTATCGACTCCGATGCCGACGATATCCGCCGGGTCGAATTTCTTCACCGCCTCCTTCGCCTGTTCAACCGCGCCGGTCACCACGGCAACCAGCCCGTCCAGGTAGTCCTGCGGATTCTGGCGGGCCACGTTGGGATCCTTCTCGTCGAGCAGAACCCCGGCCTCGCCGGAGGGGTAATCAAAAACGACGCTGCCGACCTCGTTGCCATCCTCGAGGTCCACAATCAACGACCGGCACGAATTCGTGCCAAAATCCAATCCAAGGGCGTAGCGACTCATGGCTCCTGTAACTCCTGTCTGTTCTTGTCTGATTCGATCAAAAATGCACGATAGGTCGCAGCGGTTCCACGAACGGCAAGCAACGACTGCATGCAAGATACAAGATACCGACCGGACTGTGCAAGGTGGGGCTCACCTTTTGTCGCAGCGCTAAAAAGATAGAACCATGCCCGAACTCCCCGAAGTTGAGACCGTTGTCAGTGATTTGCAGGCTGCCGGTATCGTGGGCCGTCGTGTATTGGAGGCCCGGGTGCGCTGGCAGCGCACGATCGCAACCCCTTCCGCACAGGCCTTCGTCCGGCGGATCCGCAATCAACGTATCGACGTCATTAGCCGCCGGGCCAAGTATATCGTGATGCGCCTCTCCGGCGGGGATACCCTCCTGATCCATCTGCGCATGACCGGTCGGTTGACGCTGACCTCCGGGAAGGTCCCCCGTGATCCACACGAGCATGTCGTTCTGCGGCTGGATGACGATTCGGTCCTGCGTTATCACGACACGCGCAAATTCGGGCGGTGGTATTTGCTGACGGATGCCTCGCATAAACTGGACGCGCTGGGACCCGAGCCGCTTGAAGCGTCATTCACGGGCCGACGATTCGCGGAGCGTTTGGCCGGACGATTCGGCGCACTCAAACCGCTGCTTCTCAACCAGGCCTTTATCGCGGGGCTCGGCAACATCTACGTCGATGAAGCCCTCTGGGACGCGAAGCTACACCCCGAGCAATCTGCCGGTCACCTGAAGCCGGCGCAGGTCCAGGCGCTCTACCGGGGTATCCGCAAAGTGCTGCGGCGCGGCATCCGCAATCTCGGCACGAGCCTGGGTGACGGCGATACGAATTTCTACAGCGTGGGTGGTCGACGTGGCCGCGCCCAGGACCAGCTGCGCGTCTTTCGGCGTACCGGCGATCCCTGTCCACGCTGCCGCGCCCCGATCAAGCGCATCATCGTCGGCCAGCGCAGCACACATCTCTGCCCGCGTTGCCAGATCGCGCGATAGGATCCGCTCCCTCCCATGCACCCCGGACGCGGTGCGTCACAGGCCAGGCACTCAGGTATTGCGCCCGCTCGGCCGCTTGGCCTTGGGAACCTGCGGCGCGTGTTTATCAAGCCAGCGCTTGAAGAATTCCTCACGCCGAACGTCGACCGGAGGATCGTTGGGCATATCCGGACGCGCGCCGAGTTTGACCATACGCTCAATCGTCGTGCTGCCGAACCAGGTCAACAGGCGCACCTCGGTGCCGGGTCGCTTACCGCCGATGTACTCGATCAAGTCCCGCAGCGTAAAGTTCTCCTTGTTGCACCGCCGGTTATCAATGAACAGAATCTGCTCCGCCTGCTTTACGCCGAAGGCCTGCGCCGCGTGATTGGGCAAGACATTCTGAATGATAATGGGGTCGTAGGTCTCGCCTTCGTGCGTGACGGATCCGATATTGCCCTGTCGCAAACTAACCCCGAGGAACCCGCGTTTCTCGACAAACACGTGCCGGCTAACCACCGCCCAGAGCACTCGCTTGCATCGATAGCGAACCTCCGGATCCGCCTCCAGCACGTAGGCTTCGAGCGCGGTGTCCAGGACGTTATCCAGCTGCTCGTCGCCCAGGACAATCAATCCCGCAACCGCCGCCTCGCGCGCTTCCCAGTCGGGACCGCCGAGCTGGGCAACCAGCGCGGCCGCGGCGGACGGCTGGTTTGTCTCCGCCCGGACCGTCCATGCCGTGGTCGCCAGGCAAAGAATTACCAGCTTGATGAATTGACGTTTCATGCTCGTCTCGTTAAGGATCACGTCGCGCGCCCCGCTCCACGAGGAACCGGACAGGCGAGCTAGAACCTAACATAGCGTCGCCGGGATTGCGACGGGGAACCCGCCGAAGGAAAGAAAATGAAAGAATCCATTCCGCTTGAACTTGCCCCCAGCTTCGGGTTTGGCGACCGCATGGGCCTCGCCACGCCAGGGCATCTCGCCGCCATGCGGGATCATGGGGGCAACATACAACCGATCTACGCACAACAATCGATTCGCGAAATGGCGCGCACAGGCCGATCACCTGACGCCGTTATGCAGGCGGCCCGGGACGCGCTTGTCGACGCCGACTTCCAATCGGACTGGGGCTCTGACGCGGATCACCTGAAAACCCCCGAGGACGTGAACGTAACCGCCGCAGCCGGATTCGTCTTCTTCACGATCGATCCGTCCGACCACGTCGTCACCGACGCGGACGATTACACACCGGCGCAACTCGAGCTCCGCTATCAGGAGGCCCCCCACCCGGTCCCCTGGATCGACCGGTACCACGGTGAGACCATACGCATTGGGGATGACGTCGTGATCGAATTCGATCACCTGTCGGTCACGCGCGCCGCGGTCAAGTACGGACGCGCGATCGAGCACGCGCTCGCCATGGCACAGCATATCGATTCCGTCATGACCGGCATGCGCAAGGCGTACGAGATCGAACTCAGCGTCGACGAAACGCCGCAGCCGACAACACTGGCCGAGCACTACATCATCGCCGACCAATGTATGCGCGCCGACATGAAGCTCGTCAGCCTGGCGCCGCGCTACATCGGCGACTTCGAGAAAGGAATCGATTACAAGGGCTCGACATCCGACTTCGAGGCGTCACTGGCGCAGCACGCCGCGATTGCCCGGCATCTTGGGCCCTACAAGCTCAGCCTCCACTCCGGTTCCGACAAACTCTCCATCTACGAGCCATTCGCCCGCATCACGCAGGGCATGTTCCACGTCAAGACCGCCGGCACAAGCTACCTCGAGGCACTGCGCGTCGTCGCGCGCGAGAACGCCGTCGCGTTTCGCGACATCGTCAACTTCTCGCGGGAACGCTTCGACGAAGACCGCGCGACGTATCACATTTCCGCCACGCTCGATGCCGTCGCGCCGCCGGCCGACATCGCGGACAACGGCGATATCGAACGCCTTTACCTCGACGAAGATGACGGGCGGCAAGTCTTGCACGTGACGTTCGGCTCGGTCCTGACCCACGACCTGCATGGAAAGACGGTGCGTGACACGCTGATTGCGCATCCGCAGACGCATGGCGACGTCCTCGCATCGCATCTCGGGAAGCATCTTGCGGAACTCAACCGTGGCCTGTGCGATGGAAGTACTCATACAGCCTGACGAAACCGCCGCGGACGAACTTGTCGCGCGATTGATGATGGATACCGTGCGCCGCCACCCGCGTGCCGTCCTGGGCCTGGCGACGGGACGCACGATGGAGCCTGTTTACAAGGCCATGGTCGAAGCGCATGCGCAGGGCGAGGTCGACTTCGCCGCCTGCTCGACCTTCAACCTGGACGAATACATCGGCCTCACTCCGGATCATCCGGCATCGTACCGGACCTTCATGAACCAGAACCTGTTCGATCATGTCAACATCCCGATCGAGCGAACGCGCCTTCCGAACGGCGTGGCGGATGATATCGATCGAGAATGCGTTGCGTACGAGGCAGCAATCGTGGCCGCCGGGGGAATCGATCTACAGCTGCTTGGCATCGGGCACGACGGGCACATCGGGTTCAATGAGCCGTTGTCCTCGTTGGGCTCGCGAACCCGCAGCAAGGCCCTGACTCCCGACACGATCGCGCGAAACGCTTTTGCGTTCGCCAACGAGGCGGAGGTCCCGCACCGCGCAATCACGATGGGCGTCGGCACGATACTTGATTCGCGCTGGTGCCTGATGCTGGTCAAGGGCGCATCGAAGGCCGCGATCCTGGCGAAAGCCGTCGAAGGTCCGGTCACGTCGATGGTCACCGCGTCGGCCCTGCAACTGCATCCACGCTGTACAATCGTCGTCGACGAAGCCGCCGCCACCGAACTGGATGGATGCGACTACTACCGCTGGATCTGGGAGAACGAGCCCGAGTGGGCACCCTATCGAAGCGGGTAGCGTCCCGGCATCACGGCGCGCGCTGCTCCAACAACTTCACGTTCGCGCGCGCCGGGGCATATCCCGGATCGTGCTCCAGCGCCGTCTCATAGCAGCGCCGGGCCTTTTCGTGTTCGCCGCGACGCAGGTGGACGTTGCCGAGGCCGGTCCAGCTCCCCGGATCGCGCGCACGAAGCGCCAGCGCACGGCGATAGGCGCGCGCGGCCGCATCGAGCTTGCCCGCGCGCTGCTGTACGCCGGCCAGGTCGGCATATCCCTTGGCATAGCGCGGGTTCATCCCGGTCAGGCGCCGGAAGTGGTACGCGGCCGCCTTGTAACGTTTCGTGCGAACCGCATCGATGCCGAGAATGTTGTGTGCGACGACGCTGTGCGGATTCACGGTCAGCGTATGCTCGAACAGGGTCCGGTCGTCGCGCCAGCGCTGCAGCTGACGGGCGCTTAGCGTACCCAGAACCATGAGCACGCCGACGGCAACGGCGATCGTACGGGGCCCGCCCCTCAGCCAGCTCGCGACGGCAAAAGCGGGTCCGAGCATCGCGAGATAGACATAACGGTCGGCGACCGTCGACCAGTCCTGGAATGCGAAGGGGATGAGGCCGAGCACCGGGAGCGTCCAGGCCAGGAAAAGCCCGGTGGCGGCGAATGCCGTGCGATCGCGCTTCACCGCAAGCGCCATCACGAGCACCGTCGGCGCAATCCAGGTGGCATAGATCCACCACGCGCCAAACGCGGCACGCGGCGACCGGCCATAATCCGGCGCCAGCCCGAGCGGCCACACCAGCTTGTACATATAGAATGCGATCGCGTCGGTCGCGACCAGGGGACGGGCCCACAAGGGCGGCGGATGCACGACCGACTGCGCCTGGGTCGTAATCGCGATGAAGCCGCCCGCCAGGAGGAGCCAGAACCCGGCACGCAGCGCCAGGCGCGGCGCCGACCGGTCCCCGTATCGCTCCAGCACGATCAGCATGAGCGGAATGGCAATCGCGGCGGGTTTGGACAACAGCGCCGCGACGTAAAACAAACTGGCGACGATGTACGCGCCACGGAACCCACGCGTGACGAGGGCCAGGAGCCCGAAGAACGCGCAGAGCAAGCCGCGCTGCTCGGTCACCCATGCAACCGACTCCACCTGCATGGGGTGGACGGCGAACAACAGGGCGCCAAGCACGGCGCACCAGCCGCGCCGATCCACGCCGCGCAACAGAAGGTAAACAAGCAGCGCACACAACGCGTGCAACAGCACGCTGGTCGCGTGAAAAACGGCAGGGTGAAACGGGTTGCCGGTTACCCGTTGAGATACCCAGCTCTCCAGGGCGTACGCCGTATAGGCCATCGGCGCGTATAGGCCGAGATACGGCCGCAACCAGATCCGCGCCAGGTCCGGCCCCGCCTCGGTCACCAGCAGCGCATTGCGCGTCACGTTCTTGTCGTCGTCCCAGGACAGGAACTCGTGATTCAGCGCCACGCCGAAAACGGCCCCGACCGCAGCCAGGATCACGATCAGCTGACAGGCCGTTCGAAGAGAACCCTTCATGCGCGCCTTTATACCGTAATCCGCCACGGGGGCAAGATCCCCGGGGTCATTTCGCTTGAGCCCGCAGAATACCGGTCGTAGAATATGAAAACTCGGACCACCAATGACCGCCACGATGACACCCGAAACGCTCTTCGACACGCTCAAGGACGTGCGCCTGGGAGGCACGACCTGTCTCTATCCAATCGATAAATGTGCGGAACTGACGCCCCTGATCAACGACATCAACCGGCTCAAGAAAGAAAAGAACGCCGTCATCCTGGTGCATTCATACGTGAGCCCCGAGATCGTCTACGGCGTCGCGGATTTCGTGGGAGACTCCTACGGCCTGGCAAAGGATGCGATGTCGACCGACGCCGATGTGATCGTCTTCGTGGCGGTCAAGTTCATGGGCGAGACCGCCAAGATCCTCAATCCCGATAAAGAAGTGCTCATCCCGAGCGAGTTAAACGGTTGCACGCTGGCCGATTCGCTCAGCGGAGACGATGTGCGCCGGCTGCGCGAAGAGCATCCGAACCACACCTTCGTGTGTTACATCAATACCACCGCCGACGTGAAGGCCGAGTGCGATGTCTGTGTCACCTCCTCGAACGTGAACGACATCATTCAAAAAATTCCAAACGACAAGATCTACTTCCTGCCCGACAAGCTGATGGGCCGCAACCTGATCGAGGAAATGAAACGGCGCGGCGTCGACAAAGAGATCAAGCTCTGGCACGGCACCTGTTACGTGCATGAGGAATACGATCCGGACACGGTGCAGTATCTGCGCGATGCGCATCCGGGCCTGCAGGTCCTCAGTCATCCCGAGTGCAGCCCGGGCGTGCTGCACCTTTCCGATTACGTCGGCAGCACCTCACAACTGCTCAACTACATGCAGGAGAACGCTCCGGAAACCGTGTTGATGTTGACCGAATGCGGCATCACGTCGCGGCTGCAGGTCGAAATGCCGCACATCAAGTTCGTCGGATCGTGCAGCATGTGCCGCTACATGAAGTCCAATACGCTCGAGGACATCCGTCGCGTATTGGATGCGCCGCGCGAACAGGACACCATTCGCATCGACGAAGAAACACGGCGGCGCGCACTGACCTGCATCGAAGCGATGTTCGAGTACGTCGAAGGTCGTTGATCCACGGCCGCCACCCCCCTTTTTTTGAAAGGAACACGATGAAAACGATTGTGACATGGAATGTGAACGGGATTCGCGCGGCGGTTGGTCACGGCATGCTGGATTGGCTCGAAAAATGCCAGCCGGATATCCTCTGCCTGCAGGAGACCAAGGCGCATCCGGATCAACTCGATGAAGAGATCCTGAGCCCGAACGGGTACACCACGCACTGGGTCTCCGCCGAAAAGAAGGGCTACAGCGGCACCGCAGCGTTCGTGAAAAAGGAACCGGTTTCGATTTCGATACTGGGCAAGAAGAAGTTCGACAGCGAGGGCCGGGTCCAGATTCTCGAATACAAGGCGTTCACCATCGTGAACGCCTATTTTCCGAACAGTCAGGAAGCCGGCAAGCGACTGGACTACAAGATCGATTTCTGCAACGCACTGCTGCGCGAGTGCGAGCGGCGGCGTAAAGCCGGGGAGAACCTGATCATTTGTGGCGATTACAACATCGCGCACAAGGAGATCGACCTGAAAAACCCCAAGACGAACCAGAAAAACCCGGGCTTTCTGCCGGAGGAACGCGCCTGGATGGACAAATTCGTCAAGAAGGGATACGTCGATACGTTCCGCATGTTCAACCAGGAACCGGAACAGTACACGTGGTGGTCATACCGCTTCAAAGCCCGTGAACGGAACATCGGCTGGCGGATCGACCTGCACGCGGTGAACGAAGCCTTCAAGGACAAGGTCAAGAGCGTGGAGATCCTGGACGACGTCACGGGCTCGGATCATTGCCCGGTTCTGTTGCGGTTGAAATAACGCCGACCAGAAGTACCGCGGCGGCTTCGAGCAGCAAGCTGTCGCTCGCCACAGCGCGCTTATGCCATCCGCCGCCGCGCGAGGGGCACCGTGATCGCCATGAAGATCGTCTCCGCAACAAAGAAGACCAACATGCCCACGGCCGTTCCGGACGTGAACCCGTAGGAGTGCAGGCCGACCCCGAGCAGGTTGATTCCGAACCAGGCCAATACGACCATGAAAATGCCGATGATCGTTCCGGCAGCAAGGCCGATCTCCCGCACCATGCCGGACAACCGCGCGTGAAAGAGTAACGCGCACCACAAAACAATCATCAACGCACCGTTTTCCTTCGGGTCCCATCCCCAGAAGCGACCCCATGACTGGTCGGCCCAGATGCCGCCCAGGATCGTTCCCACCGCCGAGAAGATCAGCCCGAACGCAAGCATGCCGAACATGGCCTGGTAGGTTCCACGCAGCCGCGCGCGGTCCTTCTTTCCGAACAGCGCCTGCAGGATATAGATGTGGCCGACGACCCCGGCCGCGCAACAGCCTGCGTACCCGATCGTGATCGTGACCACGTGTGTGGCCAGCCAAAAATTCGAATCAAGCACGGCGACCAGGACACCCATCGTGTCGCCCTCGGTGGCAAACTTCCCGGATAACATCAAGAGCGCGAATCCGGCCAGCGAAGCCAGCAGGGCACCGACCGATCGTCGGCCGAAGCGCATCAGCGCCACTCCGAGAAGAACACAAATCCAACTCACGAACAGGAACGTGGCATAGAGATTGGTCACCGGTGGTCGGCCCATGATCAGCATGCGCGAGAGAAGGCCCGTGGTATGGAACGCAAGGCCAACCGCGATCAGGATCGTAGCCGCGAAGAGACATCGTCGCTCCCAGAAAGCCAGCGAGGCCAGGCTGACCAGAAACGCGAGGGCGTACCAGAACTTCGCGTACAAAAACGGGTTGGCGCGATTGTAGAGCAACTCGAGCGACGGGTAGCGCGTCTCGAAACCCGGGCCGGCACGCAGACTCGTCCGTTTCCTGAAATCGCGAACGGCGCGGTCGAATTCCAGCTGCCTCCCGCTGCGATACGCGTGCCGCATCGCCTCGAGAAGATTCAGCTCATCGATAATGCCCGGATCGCCGCCAATATGCAGCGTCGCCTGCCAGGGCGACATCCAATCGGCGGCTTCTTCATTGCCGTATGGGATCACTTCGAACGGAAGGTTCTGTCCATGCGATGCCTGCCGACGCGAGTACAGATTGGCCACGAGTTGAAAGACATCGCGCTCGATGCCGGCCAGGTTATCCATCCCGGATTGATGATCGGCCGGAAAATGCGAGCGAATCGCGTCAATGTGCCTCAGCATCTGAAGCGCGCTAAGGGGATTCCCGCCGGTCTCGATCCCCAGCGTGGCGAGTGTCTCTTCCGACGCCGCAAAGTCCCGATGCGGATCCGCGAAGAGGTACGTGCTCATCATGTGACTGAAACTGACCATATTGTTGTAGGTGCGGAAAAACTCCTTTTCAAACGGGGTCCGCTCTTTGTCGTCGATTCCGGCAATGCGCTGGACCATCACCAGGTTGTTCTCCTGCGAGTATCCTTGTGCAAGCTCGCGGAAGCCATAGCGTCGATGGTCGTCGCGCTCGACGCCGACGGCGTCGGCGATTTCCGGGTTGTCGATCCGGATGAACCGATCGTCGAGCACGGACTCCGGATCGAAGATCGCGCGCGCGAGCCAGGCGAGCGCTGATTCCTTGCCATGCCGCTGCCGGCCGGAGAGCTGTAGCAGGTTGATACGCGCATAGCTGTCGAGCGGCATCTTGCGGCCATTGGCCAGCACCGTGATACGTGCAAACTCCTTGAGCGAAAGACCCCGCTCCTCAGCGCCGTGCCCGGGCGTGGCCGTCGCAACGAACAGTGCGCAACACGCAACCGCCGGCCACGCAAACGATCCAAACAGGCCGCGACGTAGCGCCCGTGGTTTCCCGTGGCCCATCCGGCTCATGCCATCCTCGCCTGTCGGCGCCGCGACTGCACCAGCATCACAACAAAATGGACGATCAACCCCAGGCAGGTGGTCGAGCTGGCGATGTACGGCAGCCAGCGACCCGGGTTTTCGACAACAGCGAAGATCGATCCCTGTTCATCGGGCGTGAACGACGACTGAAAGAACGTGAAGTCGGCGTAGCGCAACGGATGGTTCATCCAGATCACGACCTCACGCGTCGCGTCAGCATGTCTTACCTCTACCCGACTCTTGAAACTCTTCGGTATCGCCGTGCCGCTGTGAACCTTGCGCTCGAAGTCCAACAGCTTGAGGCTGAAGGGAAGCTCATATCGCTTGCGGCGCAGGGCCATGAAATATGTCTCGTCGCCGATTTCAAGCGTGAGCGGTACCTGTTCAGCAGCGTAGAGCAGCACGCGCTGCGGGTCGCCGCCCGGTGATAGAATCCGGAAAATCCCGCCGGGAACGTCCTCTTCCGGACTCGTGTGGCGCTTCTGTTTCGTGAGGCGCGTGATCCCGGCGGCGTTGCGTGGCGCATCCGCCGAGCGCGGTCCCATGTCGGCGCGGCAATGATCGTAGTAGGTCTCGACATCCACGGTGCAGTTCGGATCGGAAAGGCGCCACGATCGCCCCTCTTTCAGGCCGGCGACGGCAACGACATCGCGTTGCACGGTCGACGCGTCCAGCGAATGCTCCTGCCAGATCGAAAGCTCCCACTCGTTGTAGTCGCTACTGACGTTCGCGTGACCGCCTTCAAACAGCCGCACCGACGAATGCTGCGAGGAATGGAACGTGATGAAAGCGGCCAGGAAAAAGGACAGGACACCGACATGGGTCATCAGGATCCCGATGTTGGACCATCGGTACTTGAGCTTCAGGATCGTCGCACCGAGCAGGCTGATGCTGAAGACCCACATCACCAGGCGCGCGCCCGGCAGTGGGATAAACCCGCCGGCCAGGAAGTACCACGAGTAGAAAAACCGCTGTTGCGACGCGTAGAGCCCGTAGTCCGTCTGGTAGATCGTGCCCCAGAACACGATCACCATCAAACAGGCCAGGCAAACGACCGTTACGCGCAATGACGTGATGGCGCGAACGAGCTTCAACTTTGCAAAGGATTCGAGCCTGGACAATTTATCCCTCCGCGCGGGCTAGAATCTGAGCGATTCGCAGAGGCTCGTGAAACGCGTACGTTCTCCGACCAGCACATCGCGAGCATTCAGCATCTTAACAAAGAGCGTCGCGCCCTCGAGTTCAAACATGGCGACCAGCATCGCATCGCCCTGCTCCGTCAATCCGGTGAAATCGTAGAGGCTGCCCACAAATCCGCCGGTCGACTTGATTGGCGGAGCATCGTTCAGGAAGGTGTCGAGATCGGCCTCCGCGAGGTCGATCTTTAACTGCCCGAGCCAGCGGATCACGTTGGCCCGCGCGCCGCCGGCTCCGGCACCCAGCCGCACGATTGTGCACTCCGCGCCTGAATCCGCCGCGGTCAGTGTGGCCAGGCGCATGCCGCTGGCGCCGCGCGATGTCCAGCCGGCCGGCGTCTGCCAGTGCAGGTCACCACCCTGGCCGGATGATTCCGGCCGCTGTACAGCGGCCGAGCCCTGTCGAGGCGCAACCGCAGAACCTTCTCGCGCCGCCGCCGGGGGAGACCCTTCGATTTCCGTATAGCGCCGCGGCTCTTCCTGGCGCGAGCAGCCTGCTGCAAGAAGGCAGAACGTGGCGACGCAGAGCCGTCTCGTTAACGCCGGCGAACCGCTAGAGGCGGTCATTGGCGCGCCCCCGACGTCGGGGCGACCGCGCAAAGGCGACAAGGGCCCTGGCAGTAGCGAACGCTCCTATAACGAAGCCACAGGTTATAAGTCCAAAAATCACAAGTCCATTCTGCGGCCCGATATGTGCAATCATCATAACTCCTTAATTTGAACCGAAACCATACCGCCCGCACGCCGAGATGCCAATCAATTTTGCCTTGCCCGCCCTCCTGACGCGTGCTCAGATCAGCGCGCTCCGGGCACGGGCACGTTCTGGCCCGCGAAGGGTTCGGCCGGCCGTCTAGGAAACTGGTGAAAGATCGCTCGATATGAAAGCGGCTCTTGTTCGCGCACGCACGGTATTGATTACGGGTTGCTCCAGCGGAATCGGCGCAACGACGGCGATCCATCTGCGGGACCGGGGGTGGCGGGTGGCGCCAACCGCGCGCAAGCCCGAGGATCTCGAACGTTTGCGCAGCGACGGCTTCGACCCGATCTCGCTCGACGTTCAGAGCCCCGAAGCCGTCGAGCGCGCTATCGAGACCGCGACCCGCATGTTCCCCGAGGGGATCGGGGCCCTGGTCAACAACGCCGGTTTCGGTCAACCGGGCGCGATCGAAGACATTACGCGGGATGAGCTTCGCCGCCAATTCGAGGTCAACGTGATCGGCGTACACGACCTCACGCGGCACCTGCTGCCGGCAATGATCGGGCAAGGCTACGGTCGGATCGTCAACATCGGTTCCATCCTTGGCCTGTACGCCTTGCCGTTCATCGGCGCCTACTCCGCATCCAAGTTTGCACTCGAGGCCCTGACGGACGCCTTGCGCGCCGAGATGAGCGGAACGGGGCTTGGCGTTTCCCTGATCGGTCCGGGTCCCATCCGGTCTTCGTTTCGAGACAACGCCGCAAGCCTCACCGACGGTTCCGTTGCCGGACGCGTCTCCCGCTTCGATGCATTATACGAGCGGGGAACGCGCACGGTCAAAGAAGGCAAGGCGTATTCCCGCGGCACACTCGCGCCGCTCGCCGTGGCGAAGAAGATCGAGCACGCGCTAACCTCGCGTCGCCCGCGCGGACGCTACAGCGTCACGACGCAGGCCCTGATCTGCGAACAAGCATTGCGCGTCATGCCCCGGTCCGTTATGCAAGCCATCCTGGCCTACAAGGCACAGCGGGAAGCAGGCTGATCATTCGAGCCCCACATCATGTCGATCCTGTCGAAGAAGCGCAGCGCCAACCAGCCTGACCCCTGACCATGACTCGCATCGAAAAAGCCAAACGCATCGCGCCCATCCTGGAACGTCTTTACCCCAACCCCCCCGTGCCACTGGACCACAAGGATCCGTATACGCTCCTGGTCGCCGTTCTCCTCTCGGCGCAGAGCACGGATGTTTCGGTCAACAAGGTGACACCGGGGCTGTTCGCGAAGGCGGACAACGCGCGCGACATGGCGCGACTCACCACGGCACAAATTCGTTCCGCGATTCGCACCATCGGCCTTGCGCCGACCAAGGCAAAGAATATCCGCGCACTATCGGCCCTGCTGGTCGAGAATCATGCCGGCCGTGTGCCGAGGTCGCTTGAAGCGCTCGAAGCCCTGCCCGGCGTCGGGCACAAGACGGCATCGGTGGTCATGACCCAGGCCTTCGGCGTACCCGCCTTCCCTGTCGACACGCACATCCACCGCCTCGCCTGGCGCTGGGGGCTATCGGATGGCCACAGCGTGGAGCGTACCGAGCGCGATCTGAAGCGAATTTTTCCGGAGAAGAGCTGGCGCGACCTGCACCTGCAGATCATCTACTACGGCCGCGAACACTGCCCCGCCCGCGGCCACGATCCGGCGCGCTGTAAGATTTGTCGCGCGTACGGGGTCAAGGCGCGGATGCGGTAGCCGGCGTCGCGTAAGTTATCTTAGCAGCAGGACGCGGCGTCGTCCGCGCGCGGGTTGATTCCGTCGGTGCTGCAATCAAACGGCCCGTAATGCACGCTGCGGTCGCCGGTGATATCGAAATGCTCCGCATAGCGTGTCTCGCCGAGCATCGCGGCGGTATTCCCGCAAACCAGCATCGGCTTACCCGCCTGAAAGTGGTGATGGTCGTCGAGTTCGAACGACCGCGGGTGCCCCGGCATCGTACCCCGATAGACCGCCTCCTGCCCGAAATCCTCACAGATGTCCTCAAGGGAATCGAGCTTGAAGGCCCGGATCGTCAGCGAACAGAACCGGATGTCGCCGGCAAGCTTAAGCACGTCCGGATCCGTGATCTCGA
Organism: uncultured Verrucomicrobiota bacterium; assembly: GCA_913047795.1. Classification (GTDB taxonomy): domain Bacteria; phylum Verrucomicrobiota; class Kiritimatiellia; order CAJWTS01; family CAJWTS01; genus CAJWTS01. Next base: position 20,324 of record CAJWTS010000036.1, read on the forward strand.
TGGGCGAGTTGCCCGTGACGCGATAATCGAGACAACCGAGATCGCGCATGATCCGTCTAAAGTCCTCGACATAAAGCGCGCCGCCCAGGCATTCGCCATGCATCACGGGATCGGCCTTGACCGCCGCCGGCACACGGCGGTCGGCGTACACGTCCGAAAAATAGAGTTCCCCGCCGGGCTTGAGTACGCGCCAGATCTCACGCAGCACGCGACCCTTATCCGGCGAGAGGTTGATCACGCAATTGGAAATCACGAGGTCCACCGACGCATCCTCGATCCCGGCTTCCGCCAGGTCTTCGATGTAGCCCTTACGGAAATCGACGTTGGTCTGCTTATAGCCGAAGCGTTCCATCTGGCCATCGACATGCTTGCGCGCGACGGCGAGCTGCTCATCCGTCATGTCGAGGCCGATCACGCGACCGGTCTCGCCGACCAGGCGCGACGCAAGATAGGCATCGCGACCGGTGCCGCAACCGAGGTCGAGCACGGTGCATCCCTCGATCGCCGGTGGAATCGGCGAGCCGCAACCATATACGCGATCGAGAATCTCATCGTCGATCAACTTGAGGATTTCGCGATGATGCTCCGGAATGGAAGCCATCGAGCAACAGGCGCTCGTCTTCAAGTCGTCGGTCCCCGTAAGGATCTTGCCGTAATACTCTTTTGCGTTCGCGATTTCTTCGCTGGTTGTCGTGTCGGTTACCGATGCCATGATCGCTCCATCCTGCGCTATTTCTTAACGAACACGTGCTTCCTATAAAATTTCAATTCTTCAATCGACTCTTTTATGTCGGGCAAGGCGAGATGTTGCTCCGCCTTCTCAGGCGCCTTGTAGCGCTTACCGTACCAGCGCGCCACGACTTGCTTAATGCTGCTGACATCGATGCTCTGGTAATGAAAGTAGCTGTGCAATTTCGGCATATACTTGTTCAAGAACTTGCGATCGTGTCCGATCGAATTTCCGCAGACCGGCGCCTGCCGGATCAGGCAGTGGCGCCGCACGAACTTTAGCGTCTCCATTTCGGCTGCCGACGTCGACACGCGCGAGGCGCGCACGCGATCCGTGAGTCCGCTCTTCTTGTGCTGGCGCCGGCACCACGAATCCATACGACGCAACACGGCATCCGATTGATGAACGGCAATCACGGGCCCTTCCTCCACGATCTCCAACTGGTCGTCCGTGATGATCGTGGCAATCTCAAGCAGAACGTGGCGCTCGGGTTCAAGCCCGGTCATCTCGCAATCAATCCAGACCAAACGGTTCTTGCTCTTTGCCATGAGGGTTACGGGTTCCCCGGCGCAGTGTCTGGCCACCGCGCGCCCTGCTCAATCCAGGCGCGTACCTTCGCAATTTGCGTGCGGGTCAGCGGAGGGCCCTTCTGCGGCATGATATCCTCGCTATCGGCCGGCTGCGAGATGAGTCGCATCAACAGGCTCGCATCCGGTTTGCCCGGAATAATGACCTTTCCTCCCTCACCGCCGGCCAGCGCGTCCTGCTTGCGATCCAGACGCAGGCCGCCCTGCTGTTTGTCCGGTCCGTGACAGCGGTAGCATGCCCGGCGGAAGATGGGTGCAATATCCCGCGCGTAGTCCTCGAGGCGGACCGACTCCGATTCACCCATCGCAGCGAGTGGAATGGCCGCGACGAACAGCAAGATCATCGATTCACGCATGCGGGCTAAATCGATTCGTATAAGGCGAGGGCTTCAAGCAACCCCCCTCGAATTTTCTTAACGTCTTTCTTGTCCGCAGGATTCGCGGTCTTTTCGAATAGCTCGGACTTGTACAGCGTGACCCTGTACTCGTCGAAAATAATGTACGCCGAAATACGGAACGACGTGTAGTCGCCCTCGGAGATCTTGCCGACGACCTGGTCAATATAGTCGCGCGACAAGCGGCCCTCAACGAGCCCCGCCTTGATGCGGGGCGTGATAAACGTGATTCGGTCCAGGTTGATCTTCCCGTTCACGTCATCCACGGCGCTGTCGTATTCGAAGAACCGGGCACCGCCACGATTGCCGCCACAGCCCGCGGCAAGTGTGCACAACGCAACGAGTGCAGCCAGCGTAGCGAATCGAGTCACCTTCGAGAATCGTATCTTCATGTAAGCCTCCTGTCGTTTTAAGAAATTAGAGTGGCGATTATTCCACCCCCCCTCGGGATACGCAAGTGGATAGCACCGCCGTGTGCGGCGAATCCTGCAACCGGTCTACACCCCGGGCCTGAAGTGCCGCATCCCAAAGGATATGCCGTTGATTAAGAAGTTCCGTGCCGTGCTCGCCGACTGAAACGCGCTTGCGATCAAGACCCCGCCCGCTAATCGGCAGCCGGTAGCCGTCATGATCCCGCTTTCCATCCGCACGGCTTCCGTTTATGTTCGAGCATCATGTCCGACTCGCTCCTGATTCGAAATGCCACGATCGCATCTTCCGCGGGCACGTCTGCCGGCGACGTGCTGATCCGGGACGGGCGAATCGCCGCCGTGGGGCCGGCGCTCGACGCCGAGGCGGCGACGACGATTGACGCCGACGGACTGACCCTGCTGCCGGGCGTACTCGATCCACAGGTGCACTTCCGCGATCCCGGGCTCGAGTGGAAGGAAGATTTAGAGACCGGCAGCCGCGCCTGCGCCGCGGGCGGTGTCACCGGGTTCTTCGACATGCCGAACACGGTACCGAACACGGTTGATCGCGAGATCATGGCCGCCAAAAAGGAGCTCGCGGCGCGCAAGTGCCTGGTGAACTACAACTTCTTCATCGGCGCAACGCCCGACAACCTCGAAGAAGTCAACGCGGTCGAGAATGTGCCCGGCATCAAGATCTTCATGGCGGCGTCGACCGGCTCCCTGCTCGTATCGGATCATGACGCCATAGAGAATATCTTTGCGCATGGCGATCGGCTGATCGCTATCCACTCGGAGGACGAAGCGACCCTTCAGGCCAACCGCGCGACCTATGCCGGCTCAACGGACGTGCAGGATCATATGCGCATCCGCTCCCCGGAGGCGGCCTTGCGGTCCACGCAATTTATCGTCTCGCTATCCAGGAAATACAATCGGCGGCTGCATATTCTTCACCTGACGACGAAAGACGAGGTCGACTTCCTGCGCAGCGAAAAGGTGCCGGGCCTGATCTCGACCGAACTCTGTCCGCAACATTTTCTGTTGCGCGCACCGGACGATTACGAACGACTCGGCACGTACGTGCAGATGAATCCGCCCGTGCGCGACGCGGTGCACGCGGACGCGCTGTGGGAGGGACTCCAAGACGGCACGATCGACTGCATGGCCACGGACCACGCCCCGCATACACACGCGGAGAAGCAGCAACCGTTCGGCCAGGCACCGGCCGGTATGCCCGGTGTCGAAACGCTGCTGCCGCTCATGCTCGACCAGGTCAATCGCGGACGGTGCAGCATCGAACAGGTCGTACGCTGGTTATGCGAATCGCCCTGTGAGCTCTACAAGGTCCCGAACAAGGGCCGTGTCGCGGTGGGGTACGACGCGGATCTCGTCCTGATCGACATGCATGCATCGCGAACGATCCGCAACGGATCGCTGCAGACGAAATCCAACTGGAGTCCCTACAACGGCTGGACGACTCAGGGCTGGCCGATAACGACGATCGTCGGTGGCCACGTCGTCTTTGACAACGGCGACTTCCCATCTGATGCGGTTGGACGCGAGATCCTGATTGACGATATCCGATAAATTCCTGCGGATTCGATCGACGGGTTACTAGTGGACCGAGACGCACGGCCAGCCCCCACTTGCGTCGCTGCGCAACCCGCTCAGGAAACGCCAATCCGGACAGCCCGTCGAAAGCGGTTATACACATCGTGCGCGGGCCAATACATAGGGCAATCACATGCCTTTAGATCGTCGAAACGTACGGGAGACGGCACGCGTCCGGCTGAATGTGTTCACCCTGATCGCCCTATCCGCATACTGGCTCGCGAGCCACCTGGTCTATCGCCTGAAGTACATGGCAGACCTGTTCGACCAGAACCCAAAGGCAACCTACTCTTGCGGATATTCTCTTCCTATGGGTCATTTGTCCTGCTGTGGGTGGCCTACCGCCGCTGGCGCATCTCACGCGCGCTCCGCCACGAGGAGAATCTGCGGGGCTTCGTCCGTGTATGCATTCAGCTGCCAGTCGCCCCACAACGCGCGAACGCGAAACCCAGCCTGCACGAGCCATGCGCTGATTTCCTGTACATCGTACAGTCGCTTGAAGACATGAAACGCGTGCGCGTCGTCGCCCCGAAACGCGAGATCGCGGCCGACCTCGATCGATGTGTCCGCGTGAAAAAAGACCTCCTGAAACACCAGGCTGTCATGCGTCGCATGCCAATCGACATCCGCAGCCGGACGGCGGAGCACATCCAGGCGATTGTCCAGGTCGAGAAACAAGCTGCCACCCGACCGCAGCGCGCGGTGAACGCGGGACAGTAGGTCCCGGCCGCCTTCGGGGCCGAACAGCGAGAAGGAACAGAATCCGATAACGACATGGTCAAAGGTGTCCGCGCTATCGAGACGCGAAGCGTCCTGCACATGAAAGTCCATGTCGAGTCCGGCAGCCGTGGCGCTGGCGCGCGCGCGCTCGATGAGTGCCGCACTGATGTCCAGGCCGGTCACATGCAGGCCGAACTGCGCCGCCAACCGCACCGCGTGGCGTCCGTACCCGCAGGCGAGATCGAGCAGCGCGTCGCCCTCCCCGGCGCCCAGGGCGCGGATCATTGCCGCCGCCTCGGCGTCCGTGTCCGGCTCACCCGGCCAACCGTCGAAATCCTCGCTTCGAACCCAGGCCTCGAAATGATCGGTGGTATACCCGGTGTTCTCCCAGTCGATCGGGACGTCCTCGATCGGAGTGCGTTCGTTGAGGATACGAAGTATCTGGTTCAGGTTCATGCGAGCGCCGGCTACGAACCAATGCGCGTGATTATGCCGCCGCCCACCACGTCATCTCCAAGATAAAAAACAGCGGACTGTCCGGGCGTTATATCCGCTGAAGGCGCTTCAAGCTCCACGCGCAGAACATCGTCCCCTGCCCGCGTGAAGCGACAGGCCTGCTCGACGCCACGGTAGCGCGACTGCAGGTCGACCACCATCTCGTCCACCTCAGGATAGACCCAACGCAACTGTTGCACCTCGAAGGCCGTCTCGAACAAATCGTCGCGGCGCCCCAGCGTGATCGTGTTCGTCGCGGCATCGGTCCGCAGCACGTACCAGGGCCCGCCGTGCAGGCCAAGTCCGCTGCGCTGTCCGCGCGTGTAGTAGGCGATGCCCTGATGTTCGCCCATCGGATGCCCCTCCGCGTCAACAAACGGACCGGGGACCTGAACGTTATCGGAATACTGGGCGATGAAATCCTGGTAGCGATCGGCCACGAAACAGACGTCCTGGCTATCCGCCACCTTGGCCGCCTGCAGATTCCACTTCTGCGCCAACGTGCGGACCTCGGTCTTGAGTAAGTCGCCCAGCGGAAACCGGCAATGCGACAGCTCCTCCTGCGAAAGGCGATAGAGCATGTAGGATTGATCGCGCGCGGCGTCGCGTCCGCGCATCAGGTGGAAACGGCCGTTGCGCTCCTCGACGCGCGCATAGTGCCCGGTGGCGATCTTGTAGTCGGCCGGCGGCGAATCATCGCTATCGCGAAAATGTTTATCCACCATCAAGCCAAAGCGAATTGTTTCATTACACAAGACACAGGGATTCGGCGTGATCCCGCGCTCATAGCCCGCCACGAAGTCGTCCACGATCTGTTGCGCGAACTCGACGATGCAATCGACCGCCACGTAAGGAATTCCCAGCGTTGCACATTGCTCGGCACATCGATCCAGGCAGGCCGTGGAACAGCAACGCGACTCCGGCCAGTGGCGGTGTGAAATACCCGTCAGGTTGCCGTATTGCTTCCGCAGCAAATGCGCCGCCACCGCCGAATCCACGCCGCCACTGAGGGCAACAAAGACCGGCGTCGTGCGATCGATCAGTACGTCTGGTGCGTCGACTGGCATACCTGCAGTGTAACGCCACCACCGCCGCTGCGGGAAGGCATTGTTCGCCGTGCCCCTCTCAGCTCTTGAGAGCGGGTGGGGCAGGCGCGGCGGGCCGGAAATCCCTGATATTCATCTGGAGGCTATCGCGGCCCATGAAGCTGTTTTTTTCGAGAAAAAAGACAACATCGACCGGGCCATCCGGAATCTCGCGATCGGCCATGCCGAAGGCAATGCTGTCCCACTGCGAGCCGCCGGCGGCCAGGGTCATTTTCAGATGATTCGTCCCGACCGTGCGCGGCTCGCCGACGATACGGAGGTCGCGTATTCCGAAAACCGGCTGCGGGTTCGCTTCGCCGTAGGGCATCAGGCAATGGAGCGCCTCGCATAGGTCCCAATCCGCCTGGGGGGGTGTCAGCCAGCCGTCCACGTGGACAACGGCGCGCAGATCTTGATCGGCAAGCTCTGCCCGGCAGGCCCTGTTGAACGCATCCCGAAACCCTTCGAGTTCCGACTCGTGCAAGCTCAGCCCGGCCGCCATGGCATGTCCCCCATGCTTGAGCAGATGACCCGTGCATTGCTGCAACCCGTCGACCATGTTGAAGGGCTTTACGCTACGACATGATCCACGCCCCTCCCCTTCTTCATTGATCGCAATCACCACCGCCGGACGGCGGTAACGCGAGACCAGGCGGGATGCCACAATACCCACCACGCCCATGTGCCAGCCACGACGCGCCACCACGATTCCGAAATGTTGTTCCGGGTCGAAGCCTTCGTCGATCTCCGCGATGGCCTCCTCCACGATCTTGCGTTCGACGTCCCGGCGTTCCCGGTTCGCGCGATCCAATTCGACTGACAACTCGCCGGCGCGTTGCGGGTCGTCCGAGGTGAGAAGTTCGAGGGACGCGAGTGCACTGCCCAGGCGTCCCACCGCGTTCAATCGCGGCCCGAGCACGAACCCGACATGGTAGGCCTCGACCGGCCCCTTGACGCCGGCCACGTCGATCAACGCGCTCAAGCCTGCGTTCGTTTTCTGATTCATGCGCGCCAGGCCATGCCGCGCGAACGTCCGGTTCTCACCGACGAGGGGCACGATGTCCGCCATGGTACCGAGCGCCACGAGGTCGAGATACTCCTTCAGGTCGACGTCGCCCGCGCAGGCGCGGCCGGCATCGCGGGCGACCTTGATCAGGCCATGGCAGAGTTTAAACGCAACACCAACACCGGCAAGTGTCTGCAGTCCCGCTTCGTCGCCGAGCTGCGGATTGACAAGGGCAACCGCTGCGGCCGGCTCCTCGGAGACCGCGTGGTGATCGGTCACGATCACATCCACCTTCCGCCGGCGCGCGACCTCCACGGCCTCGACGCTGTTCGTGCCGCAATCCACGGTGATGATCAGGGTCGGATTGCTTTCGGCAAGGCAGCGGGCAAGGGCCGCTTCCGTAAACCCGTACCCCTCGCTCTCGCGGTCCGGCAGGAACGATTGCGTCTGGCCACCGAGTCGCGACAGAACACGCGTCAAGAGACTGGTACTGGAGATACCGTCCACGTCGTAATCGCCGAAAATGGCCATGCGCTCGCCACCATCAATCGCCGTCCAGATCCGATCAACGGCCGCGCGCAGATTCGGCAACGCCAACGGATCCCCAAGATCGCTGAGTCGCGGCGCAAGAAACCGATCGGCCGCCTTGGGTTCACCGTAACCGCGACTGACCAAAATGCGCGCGACGGCAATCGGCAGATTGAGATCGGTTGCGAGCGTCCGCGCCGCGCCCTCATCGACCGGTACAGTCTCCCAGCGTTTTGCCTGCGGTGCTTGAGTTGTTTTAATTGGCATGCTCTTCCCCGCTATGGTATTCGCATCTCATTAATCGGTCCGCCAACCCGGTCCTCGAACGATAGTCCCACGCTCCAATATCTTACAAGGAGGAAGATGGAATGAACGCACTGACACCGGGCACATCTAAAATGGCTTTCATTGGTCTCGGCGTGATGGGGCGCAGCATGGCGATGAACCTGATCAGCGCCGGGTATGCGCTGAAAATCTATACGCGAAGCAAGGACAGCGCGGGTGATGTGCTCGCGGCAGGCGCCGAATGGGCCGAATCGGCGGGTGCCGCGGCGCAAGACGTTGATGCGGTCATCACGATCGTGGGATATCCGTCTGACGTCGAAGCGATATACCTGGCGGACGAGGGCATCGTTGCACAAGCGGCGGCCGGCACGCTGCTGATCGACATGACAACCAGCGACCCCTCGCTCGCGGTCCGTATCGCCACGGCGGCCGGTGCGCAGGGACAGCAGAGCCTCGACGCACCGGTGTCCGGCGGCGATGTGGGGGCGCGCGAGGCGCGGCTATCCATCATGGTCGGCGGCGAGGCCGCGGCGTTCGAGCGTGCGCAACCGATCTTCGACACGCTGGGCCAGACCATCGTGCACCAGGGACCGGCGGGTACCGGTCAGCACACCAAGATGTGCAACCAGATAACGATCGCGTCGAACATGATCGGCATCATGGAGGCACTGGTCTATGCCTGCCGCGCCGGCCTCGACCCCGACCAGGTTCTGAAGTCGATCGGCACGGGAGCCGCGGGAAGCTGGAGCCTGAACAACCTCTTGCCACGTGTGATCAACGGCGACTACGAACCCGGATTCTACGTGCGACACTTCATCAAGGATATGGAAATAGCCCTGGCCGAGGCCGAAAAAATGAAGGTCAGGCTGCCGGGGCTCGACCTGGCGCGACGCCTCTACGAGGACGTCGTGAAGCTGGGCGGTGAGTCGTACGGCACGCAGGCCCTGTACATGGTCTACGACAATGACTGACCAGCGGCCGCGATGAGCGCGTCACTTCGACTCGCTACACGACGCGCCGTAGGCAAAGCACGAATAGCAGCGATGATGTCCCAGCATCACGCGTACGGCCAGGCTGTCCGCGAGCGTATCGCCCAGATCGTAGGCTTCGTCATCGTCCACGAGGGTGCACGCATACACCCGCATTCGACCGTCCTTCTTGACGACCATCCGGCTAAAGCCACACATAAACGAGGCACGCGTTGCAACGGTGTGGTAGGTGGTCATGCAGGTCTCTGTAATCTGGGGCACGTTCGGGTTCGAACCCGGCGCCAGGAAATCGGGAAAGGCCACGATGGTGGTGTCCGCCGGCAATCCGAATCGCTTGAAAACCTCGCGATACATGCCGTCCGCCTGTTCCGTATCTTCTTCCGCGGGCATATGCCGCGCAATGGAAACGGTGAAGCCACGTTCGATCAATCGCACCGCGGTCTGCAATGACTTATCGAAATTGCCTTCGCCGCGGCCCGCGTCGTGATGCGCAGCGGCGGGATGATCGATGCTGATCCGAAAGTTGATCGGATGCGGCTTGTCGAGCAGGGGCAAGATATCCTTCATGCGCTTAATGAGCGGGTCCGTGCCGTTGGTTAGAACCAGGCAGGGACGGTGATCGAGCGCGTAATCGAGAATGCGCACGATGTCCCGAATAACGAACGGCTCACCACCGGTAAACGAGAATCGCTCGACGCCCATCTCGAGGGCCTCATCGACAAACGGTTGTGCATCCTCAAAATGGATGCGATTCAGGCGGTTGTCTCCCGGCCTGGAGCCCTCCAGACAGAACGGGCAACTCAGGTTACAGGTCGTTCCGGTATGGAACCAGAGCTCTTCGATACGCGCCGAATCGATGTATCCGCGGGGTTCGCCGTCAGGCGTGTGGGTCCAGCCTTGCGGTCTATCGAGTACGGTAGCCATGGCACGTTTTTGCGCGGCGCACGAGTGCCGCGCTTCCTCGATGGTGTATACTAGCGGCGGGGCGTATAATGTCGATTCCCGTCCGTTCCAGCTCAAGAAACATTGAAAAGATGATCTCCAAAAAACAGATCGCCGCATACGCGACGGACGAACTGGGCTTCGACGACTGCCGCATAACCACACCGGTCGATGACGCGCGCGGGCGCGAAATGGCTGACTGGCTTGCGGCCGGGTATCATGGCGACATGACCTACCTGGAACGCCATTTGCCGATGAAACAAGACCCGGAGCAACTGCTGCCCGGTGTCCGCTCGGCGATTATCGTGATCAAGAACTACAAAAATACGACCCAGCGCGAATTGTCCGGACGGTTCAAGATTGCGCGGTACGCCGTGGGAAAGGACTACCATATCGTCATGCGCAGACGACTACGGCGGTTGGAGGCCCATATAACGGAATTGGCGCCGGAGGCAGCGTGCTACATGGGGGTTGATAGCCGGCCGATTGACGAAAAGGGCCTTGCAACGCGCGCCGGCGTCGGCTTCCAGGGGCGCAACACGATGGTCATCAAGCCCGGCCTGGGATCGTATTTCTTTCTGGGCGTCATCTTCACCACGCTCTCGCTTGAGCCGGATTCCCCGCTGCGCGCGTCATGCGGCTCCTGCCGTCTCTGCCTCGACGCCTGTCCGACGGATGCGCTGCTTGAGGCCGGCGGCATGGATGCCACACGCTGTATCAGCTACCAGACCATCGAAGAGAAGACGCCCGTCGCCGCGGAGCGCATAGATGCCCTGCAAGACTGGATCTTCGGCTGCGACATCTGCCAGGAAGTCTGTCCCTACAATAACGAGAGAATACCCCTGACGAACTGGACCGAATTCATGCCGGAGGCCGGTGTGGGATTCGGTTTCTTCCGCGACCACACGCCCGGAGACGATATCCGCATCCCTAAATCAACCCCCCTGCATCGCTCCCGAAAGCGGGTGGTCCCAAACTGGCAGGAAATGGCCCGGCGCACGCCTTCCGCCAAACCCGCCCCGTCGTGAGGCGCCCGTATTTGCACTCGCACCGCGGCCCGGAGCGGGTTATGATCTCAAGCAGATTCACAGGAAAAAAAGCATGAGCGTCTACGTAGAAGAACAAGTTACACCGAATCCGAATGCGATGAAGTACGTCACGTCCCGCGACGTACTTGTTTCGGGCAAGATTACGTTTCAGGATCCATCGGAATGCGCCGACGTGCCGATGGCTTGCGTCCTTTTCCAGCTTGAGCATGTGAGCCAAATTCATCTATTCGAAAACGTGGTAACCGTGACGCATGACGGCCAGGCGAATTGGGACACGCTCGGCCCCAGCGTGATCGACGCGATCCGTGCCCATGTGGAGACACATGATCCCCGGTTCAACGAAAAGGCCGAAGCGGAACGCCAGGCCGAACTCAACGGCCTGCCCGAGGACGTGCAACAAATCAACAAGATCCTTGATGAGTACATTCGGCCGGCGCTGCAGGGGGATGGTGGCGACCTCACGGTTGTACGCTATGACACGGAGACGCATAAGCTGTTTGTCAGCTACGAGGGCGCCTGTGGCTCGTGCCCGTCGTCGACGACCGGCACATTGATGGCGATCCAGGGCATCCTTGCCGACGAGTTCGATCCCGATATCGACGTTGTCGCCGTCGACGGCGAGCCAAGTTACCACTAGCGGGGACCCCATGGTCGAATCGATTCGCCAGGCCATTGTGGCCGCCGTGCCCGATGCGATTGTTCATGTCGCAACACCCGACAACACACATTTCGAAGCCGTGGTGGTCAGCACAACGTTCGAAGACATGCCCCTCGTCCGTCAGCACCAGGTTGTCATGAAAGCACTAAAGACACATTTTGATGAGAGCGTACACGCGCTCCAATTGAAGACGCTTACTCCGGCCGGGTGGGAGGCTGTGAAAGATCAATACAACGCGTAAAGGAGACCCGATGGATCCCGAGACCAAAGCAAGAATAGACTCACAGATTAAGGACAACCGCGTCATGCTCTTCATGAAGGGCACGCCGCAGTTCCCACAGTGCGGATTTTCGGCGCAGGTCGTCGAAATCCTGAATCGCGAAGAGGCCGCATTCGGTTCACTTGACGTACTGAGCGATGAAGGGATTCGACAGGGCATCAAGGAATACAGCGATTGGCCCACGATTCCTCAACTCTATGTCGACGGGGAATTCGTCGGCGGCTGTGACATCGTGATCGAAATGTACCAATCCGGCGAGCTGGGTAAAACCCTGGCCGCAAAGACAACCTAGCCGGCTCGCGGCGAGCGCCTGGACCCACCGAAAAACAAGCGAAAATGGCGGTTCCTGGCGATTCAGCCCGCCGCCGGAATCAAGAACGGTCCCGGATCAACCCGTCGACGAAGTCGATCACCTTGTCCTCAAGATGTACGTCGTAGAGACGATTCATCTCCTGCAGGCAGGTTGGCGATGTCACATTCACTTCGATCAGGTAGTCACCCAGGACATCGATCCCGACGAAAGGCAGTCCGTCCGCGCGTAGACGCGGACCGACCTGCGCCACGATCTCACGATCGCGATCCGTCAACTCCGTCGCCTCCGGCCGCCCGCCGCTGAAAAAATTATTGCGGTGATCGGTCGCGCCGTGAACACGCAGCACCGCGCCAAGCGGCTCGCCGTTCAGGAGCAGGATGCGCTTGTCGCCGGCCGCGGCTTCCGGCACATAGCGCTGCATCACGATCTCGCAGCGCCCCCCTTCCGTTAACGTCTCAAGCGTCACCTGTGCGTTGACATCGCCCGGCGCGAGCAGAAAGACAGATTTGCCTCCGAACCCATCCGTGGGCTTCACGATGACGCGCTCCTGCGCCTGCATGAAACCGCGCAGGTCCGCGAGGTTGCGACTCACCATCGTGCGCGGGATCAACGATTGAAACTGAAGCGCCCATAGCTTCTCGTTCGCGGCGCGAAGGCCGGCGGGTGTATTCAACACGACAACGTTCGGCGGCAACCGGTCGAGCATCCACGTGTGTGCCAGGTACTCCTCGTCGAACGGCGGTTCGGTCCGCACGAAAACAACATCGACATCGTCACCCTCGAGCACGCGTGACCCCTTGCGAACAAACGGCTGCTCCGGATCCCAGCGCGGTTCGACTTCCTCGACGTGCATGCGCACCGCCTCCCCGTCGAGCGTGATGCCGCCTTCCGGCAAGAAGAACGTTGTATAGCCGCGCGCGTGCGCTCCAATCATGAGCGCCAGGGTCGTATCCTTCTCGAAGATGACGCCCTCGAGCGGATCCATCAGGAACACCGCATTCATGACGATTCACCTCCCCGACTCATCTTCTTATTCACGACCAATGCACCGACAATATCGCCTTCGACATTCACAGCCGTACGGAATGTATCCAGCGGCCGCTCAACAACCAACAAGATACCGATCGCCTCCAGCGGAATGCCGGCGGCGAGCAAAACCATCTGCATGCCGGACATGGACCCCGATGGCATGCCGGGCGCGCCGATCGAAGAGATGATGGCCATCGTAAAGATCGCGATCACGCCGCTCGTACCGAGTTCAACGTCGAACAGATGCGCAAGAAAGACGGCCGCGATACCTTCGAAGAGCGCCGTGCCGTCCATGTTCATCGTCGCGCCGAGCGGACAGACGAAACTCGCGACGGAGGGCGCAACGCCGAGTTCTTCTTCGCAGGTTCGCATCGTAAACGGAAGTGTCGCTGCACTACTCGCCGTGCTCAGCGCGACGAGAAACGGCTGACCCATCTTGCGGAAGAGCGTCAGCGGACAGGTGCCGCCCAGGAAGTACGCCAGCGCAGGCAATACGATGAGTCCGTGGATCAACGTGGCGCCAAGAACCAGAAGCGAAAACTTCAAGAGTTGCGCGAACAGGTTGCTCTCCATGCTCAACGTGAAGTCAAAAACGATCGCAAATACGCCGGCCGGTGCCAGGAGAATGATCCAGGACAGGATCTTCTGAAACACGCGATTTACACCGTGAATAAAGGCGAAAAACGGGCTTTCGCCGGGCAAGACGAGGACCGCCGCAAGGCCGATCAGCAATGCGTTCAGAACGATCGCGAGAATGTTCACCTCGGCCAGCGCGGCGAACGGATTCTGCAACGAGCGGAGAAGAAAGCCCTTCAAGATCCGGGCCGGCGAGTCGCTCTTGAGGTCGATCAGTTGCCGGGGTTCGACGCGTCGATATTGTTCGGAAGGCGCAGCGCCCGGCGCCATCGCGTCGCTTGTCGCGAGAGACTCGCTACTTTTTTCCGATGCCCCGATCGCACCCCCCGGCGCATGCTCCGTCCACGGATGCCAGAGGAGAACGGCGCACAATCCGATCGCAATCGCGATCGCGGTGGTCACCAGGTAGTAGCCGATCGTGTAGGCTCCCAGTCGACGCATGGAAGCCTGGTCGCGAACGCGCACCACGCCATCGATCAACGAGAAGAAAATAATCGGCGCGATCAACATGAACAGCGCCTTGATGAACGCCGTCTTGATCAACATGACGAGACCGTAGAACGGGTGTGTGTCGCCGGCGGCAATCATCTCCGGCGAACCGAAAATTCTCGCCGCGAGATATCCGAGGCAGGCACCGACCAGGACCCATCCCGTCAAACTTTTGAAGAACCTATGCATCACTTCTTCTGCGCCCCTTCCGCGCCCTACGCCCGGCCCGATCGCCGTGCTGTCAACAGGGTATCACCATCCCCCACCGCACCCCATTGAAGACAGCTGCCTAAGCCGGCGATTCGAGCGGAGATAGGGATATCGATCCTGTTCATAAGATGTGAATAATCCACCAGATATGGTACCCTCCCGGAGAAAAGCACTACATATTGTATTTTTTTCTTGTCTAGCCCCCGCCGGTTTGGTTAAACGCTAATCTCAGTATCTAAACCCCACAAGCCAACACCAAGCCACATACCGAGGAGAAAAGAGTGACCGAGACAGCAACCGTCGCCGCAGGCACCGTAGCGACACAAGAAACAGACAACACAGCTGAACCGATCCTGGCAGAATCCGCCGATCGATTCGTTTTGTTCCCAATCGAATATGACGACGTCTGGACAATGTACAAGCAGGCGGAGGCCAGCTTTTGGACCGCAGAAGAAGTCGACCTTTCACAAGACACGACCGACTGGGCAAATCTCAATGACGACGAGCGGCATTTCATCAAGCACGTTCTCGCCTTCTTCGCAGCGAGCGACGGGATCGTCAATGAGAATCTCGCCGTCCGATTCAACAACGAAGTTCAGATTCCCGAGGCCCGCTGCTTCTACGGGTTTCAGATCGCGGTCGAGAACATCCATTCGGAGATGTACAGCCTGCTGATCGACTCGTACATCTCCGACACGGCCGACAAGAACTACCTGTTCAACGCGGTGGACACCGTTCCCTGCGTCGGAAAGAAAGCCCGCTGGGCTTTGCGCTGGATTGGCGGCAACGAGTGTTTTGCCGAACGACTGGTCGCGTTTGCCGCGGTCGAAGGCATCTTCTTCTCGGGCAGCTTCTGCTCGATCTTCTGGTTGAAGAAGCGCGGGCTGATGCCCGGACTGACCTTCTCAAACGAACTGATCAGCCGCGATGAGGGGCTGCACGTCGACTTTGCCTGCCTGATCTATTCGCTGCTGAACAATCGGCTAACCGAGGAGCGGGTGCGCGAGATCATCTGTAGCTCGGTTGAGCTGGAAAAAGAGTTTATTACCGATGCGCTCCCCGTGGCGCTGATTGGAATGAATTGCGCCCTGATGGCCCAGTACATTGAATTCGTGGCTGATCGTCTGCTGGTCGCCCTGGGCTGTTCGAAGCACTACGGGACGCAGAACCCCTTCGATTGGATGGAGCTCATATCGCTCGCGGGCAAGACGAACTTCTTTGAAAAACGCGTCGGAGAATACCAAAAGGCCGGCGTGATGGGCGAACGCGAGAATCAGCAGTTTCGGCTTGATGCCGACTTTTAATCTATTACCCAGCCGGAGGAACCTCAATGTTTGTAGTAAAGCGCGACGAGCGCCGTGAACCGGTCCAGTTTGACAAGATAACGGCGCGCCTGGAGAAGCTCAGTTACGGTCTCGACCGTAACTTTGTTGATGTCACCCGCATCGCCAAGCGCGTGATCGAGGGTATCTACGACGGCGTCACAACAGTCGCACTCGATGAACTCGCTGCCGAGACGGCCGCCTACCTGACCGGTAGTCACCCCGACTATGCCATCCTTGCCGCGCGCATCGCCGTCAGTAACCTGCACAAGGAGACCAAGAAATCGTTTTCGGAAACGATTGGTGATCTGCACGGCCACCGGGAGAAGCACACCGACAAACCGGCGCCGCTCATCTCGGATGACGTGCACGCCATTGTGATGGAGAACGCGGAGGCACTCGATTCCGCCATCATCTATGCGCGTGACTATTACTACGACTACTTCGCATTTCGCACGTTGATGAACGCATACCTGATGAAGCGCGATGGCCAGGTCGTCGAGCGCCCGCAGCACATGCTGATGCGCGTCGCGGTGGGCATTCACAAGGGCGATACGGAAGCGGCCATCGAGACGTACAACCTCATGTCGGAGAAGATGTTCACCCACGCGACGCCGACGCTCTTCAATGCGGGAACGCCTAAGCCGCAGCTCGCGTCGTGCTTCCTGCTGACCATGAAGGACGACAGCATCCCCGGCATCTACGACACCTTGAAGCAATGCGCCGTCATCTCGCAGTCGGCGGGCGGCATCGGGCTCAGCGTGCACAACATCCGCGCCACGGGAAGCTATATCCGGGGTACAAACGGAACATCCAATGGCCTCGTGCCGATGCTGCGCGTATTCAACAACACGGCCCGCTACGTGGACCAGGGCGGCGGCAAGCGCAAGGGCGCCTTCGCGATCTATATCGAGCCCTGGCACGCCGACATCTTCGACTTCCTCGACCTGAAGAAGAACCACGGCAAGGAAGAGCAACGTGCGCGGGACCTATTCTTCGCCATGTGGACTCCCGACCTCTTCATGGAACGCGTCAAAGAAAACGCCGAATGGTCGCTTTTCTGCCCCAACGAGGCACCGGGACTGGCCGATTGCCACGGCAAAGAGTTCCAGGATCTGTATGAACGCTACGAGCGCGAGGGCCGCGCCCGCCGCGTCGTGAAAGCCCAGGAACTCTGGTTCAAGATTCTGGAATCTCAGACGGAAACCGGGACGCCCTACATGCTCTACAAGGACGCCTGCAACGCGAAATCCAACCAGAAGAACTTGGGCACGATTCGCTCAAGCAACCTGTGCACGGAAATTATCGAGTACACATCGGCCGACGAGGTCGCCGTCTGCAACCTGGCATCCATCGCGCTCTCGATGTTTGTCGAAGAGGGTGAGTTCAATCACCAAAGGCTGTACGACGTCACGCGGGTGGTGACTCGCAACCTAAACCGCGTCATTGACCTGAACTATTACCCGATTCCCGAGGCACGGCGTTCCAATCTGAAGCATCGCCCGATCGGCATCGGCGTCCAGGGCCTGGCCGATGCGTTCATTCTGTTGCGTTATCCTTTCGAAAGCGAAGAGGCGCAACAGCTCAATCGCGAGATTTTTGAGACGATCTACTTTGCGGCCATGACCGCGTCGAAAGATATCGCGCGCGAAGAAGGCCCGTACGAAACGTACCCGGGATCACCCGTCAGCGAGGGCATCTTCCAGTTCGACATGTGGGACGTGGAGCCGTCGTCGAATCGTTGGGATTGGGCCGGCCTGCGCGAAGAAGTGCAACAGTACGGTGTGCGTAACAGCCTGCTCGTGGCGCCCATGCCGACGGCATCCACATCGCAGATCCTTGGCAACAACGAATGTTTCGAGCCCTACACGTCTAACCTCTATACGCGGCGCGTACTGGCTGGCGAATTCACCGTCGTAAACAAGCACCTGATGAAGGACCTGGTGAAGTTCGGCCTCTGGAGCGAAGACCTGAAGGACAAGATCATCGCCGCCAACGGATCGATCCAGAATATCGAAGAGATTCCGGACGAACTCAGGCAGCTTTATCGCACGGTCTGGGAGATTCGTCAGCGAACGATCATCGACATGGCGGCGGACCGCGGTGCCTTCATCGATCAGAGCCAAAGCCTCAATGTGCACATCGAGGACCCGTCCTTCGCCACGTTAACCTCGATGCACTTCTACGCATGGGAAAAGGGCCTGAAGACCGGCATGTATTACTTGCGTTCACGGCCGGCGGCGGATGCGATCAAGTTTACGATTGATCACGAACTCCGCATGGCAGCGAACAACCGCAACAAGGAAGAAGAAGCGGACGAAGACGTCGCGGTGGCAGTCGCTGATGCCTGCGATCTTGACGAGGGCGAGTGCCTCTCCTGCGGTTCCTGAATTTCTGATTGGTAGCGAGGGTGGGATAGCCGGTTGCGGCCCCCCGCAGCCGGCTATCCCGGGGTGAACCCGGCAGCGCTACTTACCAGCGGGCTTGCCGGTAATCTTACGCCACAGGATCAGCAGCGGGTCGTAGAACCGGTCCACCACTCGTTCCTTCAGCGGGATGATGCCGTTATCGGTGATGTTGATATGCTCGGGGCATACCTCCGTGCAACACCGGGTGATGTTACACATGCCGGAGCCGTACTCGTTCTTGATGGCCGGTATCCGATCGGCCGTATCCAGCGGATGCATCTCAAGTCCGGCCAACCGGATCATGAAACGCGGACCCACGAACGTTGCCTTCTTCTCGTGATCGCGCAGCACGTGGCAGACGTCCTGGCAAAGGTAGCACTCGATGCATTTGCGGAATTCCTGCACTCGCTCAACATCCTTCTGCGTCATGCGATACTGCCCGTCCGCATCGCGAGGTTTCGGCTTAAAGGGCGCGATGCGCTTATTTTGTTCGAAGTTCCAGGAGACGTCCGTGACGAGGTCCTTCATCACCGGAAACGTCTTCATTGGCTGAATCGTGATCACCTCGTCCGGGGCGTAATCGTTCAGCCGGTTCATGCAAGACAGCTTCGGACGGCCGTTGATCTCCATGCTGCACGATCCGCATTTGCCGGCTTTGCAGTTCCAGCGTACGGCCAGGTCGTTGGCTTGCTCCGACTGGATCCGGTGGATGGCATCCAGAACGACCATGCCGGTCTCGACTTCGATCTCGTAGTCCTTGAATTCGCCGCCCTCTTTGTCGCCACGCCAAATCCGGAATTTGCGACTATCCGCCATCCGCACCCTCCAGTTCTTCCAGCGTTGCCAGGGCAATCGCCTTCAATTCCGGATCAGCTGCCGGGATCGGTTCCGCTCGCGTCTGCATGCCGTCCGGCCCCTTGGACGTGATGACGTTCTGCGATCCCCACTCATCGCGCTCGCCCTCGTAGTCCGCGCGCGTATGCGCACCGCGACTCTCCTGGCGAATCTGCGCGGCGCGGGCCACGGCTTCGGCAACAATCATCAATGCGTACAAGTCCAGCGCCTCGTGCCAGCCCGGGTTGAACTGGCTTGCGCCATGCGCCTTTACCTTCGCCACTTCGCCGTTCAAGCGCCCTATTTCAACCAGGGCTTCACCGACATCGGCGTCATTGCGAATGATGCCGACCTTCGCCTGCATCAGGTCCTGGAGTTCCTCGTGCAAGACAAAGGGATTGGGGCCGGATTCCCGATTCAAGATGTCTGTCGCCGCGCGAATGATTGTGCGCACCTGGTCCTCCGCGACCGCAGGCGAATCCCCGAGCGTGTCGATATATGCCTTCGCACCCACGCCGGCAAGCCGACCGAAGACAAGCAGATCGGAAAGAGAATTTCCGCCGAGTCGATTCGCCCCGTGCAGGCCGGCGGCGCATTCGCCGCAAGCGAACAGACCCGGCACACGCGTTTCCTGCGTGTCGTGGTCCACCCGGATACCGCCCATGAAATAGTGCAGCGTCGGACCCACCTCCATCCGCTCCTGCGTAATGTCCAACTCCGCAAGTTCCTTGAACTGGTGATACATCGAAGGCAGCTTGCGCCGGATCTGATCCGCGGGCACACGCGAGGCGATATCAAGAAAGACCCCGCCATGCGGCGAGCCGCGCCCGGCGGTAATTTCAGCCAGGATC
>CAJWTS010000037.1 GCA_913047795.1 uncultured Verrucomicrobiota bacterium
AGCCGCTAGAGATCGCATCGACCGTGGGTTACAAGGACATGGGCGGCTGGGGCGATTTCCCGGTCTCCGGCCCGATGATGGCGGACGTCCTGCGTTTCCGCGACGACATCACGGTGGCCCCCATGATCTACGGCCTGCAGACGGGGCCCTACGGGGAATCGAACCTGCGGCATGCGTTCTTCACGCTGAGTCAGAACGTGGATGGCATCTCGTTCATGCAGTTCGAAAGCGTGGCCTCGCGTGCCAAGCTCGGGGATAACTACGATACGTTGCGCGATATCACGAAGCGGTTGACCACTTATTACGGCGACCTGTTTCTGGCGGCCGACCGCGGGTACAAGAAGGTGGCGATCTACTATTCGCGCGACGCGGACCTGCTCTCGGGTCGCAAGCCGATCAAGGTGCGCATGGCCTGTGAGGGGCTCTGGGCGGCCTGCATGCAGGCGGGCTATCCCGCGGACTTTCTCACGGACGACCAGATCCTGGCGGACAAAGCCCTCGAGTACGAGGTGATCATTGCGCCGGGCTGGTTCTACGAGAAAGAGATGTCGGAAGATGTGCAAGCTGCGCTGACGCGTGTCATCCAGGCGGACAAGATCATTGCGGTCGAAAGGGACAGTCGCATCGAGATCAGCGGCGTGAAGCGCCTTGCGTCCAATTTCGACGAGGTGGATGACCGGCTCGGCGGCACGTTCCCGAAGTACCTGGACTTCGACAACGAGCGTTGGTGGAACATGACGCGTAAGACGAGTCGAATGTTGAGCGAATTCCTGGCGCAGCACGTGGAGCCCGCGGCGGAACACGACATGCTGGTTGGGCCTGACTGGCTGCGATGCCGCGACGGCGAGTACCTGGTGGTGGCCAACCACGCCTTTGCCGGGTTCACGGGCAATCACAAGACGTTGTTCCAGGCGCCCAGTATGCCCACCTTGCGTTTCCCGCGCCGACCGCCGGCCTGTTATGACATGCTGGCCATGCGCCCGATCGAAGTTGCGGACGACGGGACGAACATGTCGCTCAAGGCGGACATGCGCTTCGTGCCGGGACGCATTTACGCCTTCCTTCCGTCGGCTATCGAGGGTGTACAGGTGCGGGGTTCGTCACGTGCTGAAGGCGGCGCAGATTGGCATTACGCGGTGTCGGTCGTGGATGCGTCCGGCGAGGGGATTGATGCCGGCTTCCCGATCGAGCTGACGATTGCCAATGTGGCGGGGGATGAATTGCAGCACGTTTACCGGGCCGCGGACCCGGTGTACCACGGGGTCTATCGCGTGCCTGTGAACGGCGTCGCGGATGGCATGACGCTGCGCGTGCGCGAGTTGATCAGCGGACGCGAGACCATGGTCCAGGTTGATGTGTCGGGCGGCGGCTTGCCCGGCGGCGGCCTGATTGACGAGGATATTTTCATTAGCGATTCGGATCGAATTCGTAGCTTCCTGATGGAGGCCCCGAGTCTCGTCGGTTTCGAATTCAAGCCCGTCGAGGTGTACAATGTGCGGCGTCTGGTCCGGCGTTTTCAAAAGGCCACGGACGTGCTGACAACCTATCTCCGGGATGAGGCTTTCACGGCGGAGACACGTGAGATGATCATGAGCTACAACCGGCGCAAGAGCGTCTCCGGCGAACTCGCCGCGGCGATGCTGGATGAATTGAACAAGGTAGTGAACGGGGACTACTTGTTTACCGATGAGCGCTTTCCACCGGGAAGTCTACGGATCGAAACCGGGCGCCTCGCCGGTCTGGCGAAAGGAAACGACGAGGTTCGCGACCTGAATCGTCTGTTGCTTGAGGAGACCTACGCCGACGCCATCACGCGCCGTGAGCCGTTGTTTGTCCTGGTGGAGGAAAGCTGGGCGCGGCCGGAGGCCGAGCGGCTGGGCCGCTGGTTGACGGAGCAAGGGGTGCGTACTCGAGTGACCCCGGCACAGCCCTGGATCCGCCAGCCGGGGCCGATGTTTGGATTTGAGGACAACGAACTGGTCGGGCTTGACGGCAGCCGCCTGTGGCGTGGCTCTCTGGTCCAGCCGGGCACCTTTCTGGATAGCCCCGTCATCATCGTCGGCGGGCGACGTGGTCTTATTTCGCGCCTGATCGACCGCGACCTGCTGTCGGACCCGGTCTCCGAGAACTTCCCCGGCCGCGGACGCGCGGTGATGGGCTGGACGCCGGAGGCGTTCTCAATCGAATACAGCACCGTGCACGTGCTGAGCATGGACCAGGAAGGCCTGCGCAAGGGAATCGACCTTTTGCTGAACATGGATGGCGTTGAGGACACGCTCTTCGCACGTGCCTCGTTCAAGCGATCCAAGCCGCGCACCGACGTACCCGCGGAGGTGCTGCCTGGCAAAGTCGCGGAACGCGCGACACCGATGAAGGATGATATGAGTTCGACGGATCGGATCACGGTTATGGCTGTGCACCCGGCCGATGGCCGCGTCGCGGTCGGGACCTTCGGCTATGGGAAGAACCTGTTCTGCCTCTCCGCCACGGGCAAGATGCTCTGGAAGGTTTTTCTGCCCGAACACGAGGTCTACCACCTCGAATGGATCGACAACGGCAAGCGCCTTCTTGCCGCGACGGCACACGGATGGCGGGTCTTTATTCTGGACGGCACCGACGGCCGCGTGATTCGTGCCTTCGCCTCGAGCGAGTGGCCCTACTTGAATGTTGGAGAGCGGGAATTTGCAACTCGAATTGAGTTGGTGACGAATCCGCCCATGCGCCAGATCCTGGCGCTCGGTTCAACCGGTATCATGTCGGTCGACTACGACGGCAAGAAGATGTGGTTCTATGACCGGCTGCACCGCATTGTCGATATACCGAAGGAAGCGCGCA
Source organism: uncultured Verrucomicrobiota bacterium (assembly GCA_913047795.1). GTDB lineage: Bacteria > Verrucomicrobiota > Kiritimatiellia > CAJWTS01 > CAJWTS01 > CAJWTS01. Next base: position 2,836 of record CAJWTS010000037.1, read on the forward strand.
TGCAGGGCTTCGCCAGTTTCGGCAAGTATGCTGACCTGTTGCAGGCCCTTCCGAGCCCGAATGGACAGAAGATCGCCTATAACGAGTTCCGCTATTTTGCGAGTACTTGGGGATTCGGCAAGTCAATCGTACCCCTCTGGCGTAACGAGCCCCAGATCCTTGACGCCCGTACAGGCAAGGTGTTGCTCTACAATAAGACCGACCCGGGATCGAGCGACAAGTGGACGCTGTCCTGGGAGCCGAATTCATCACATGCCTGGATCCATGCCGGGAACTTTTCCGCGCCGCTGCGCAACGGCGCCCGCGGTCCGGGTGGGGTTTTCCTGGGCGAGGTCGGGAAACATAATCCCGTCCAACATCCACCGCTGGCGGGCGGGGGATACTTCCACAAGGATTTCCACTTTGTCGAGCGCTTCGCGTCGACAGGGGAGCAGGTGTGGGATTATGTCGATCGGACCGACTTCTGGATTGTTGATCTCGATCCTCTTTCGTCGGACCAGGGCCGGATGTTCCGTTCCGGGCGCAACGGCTGGGTGCTGGCGCTGGACATGAAGACCGGTAAGAAAATCTGGAATCATAAGCTGCCGTACCGGGCGATTCTGACGCCGCTGGCAGACAATGGCGTTGTCGCCGGCACGCGCAACGGGCTCGTTCGGCGTTTCGACGCGTCAGGGAAGACGAAGTGGAACGTCGCGCTGCGGGAGCATAACGAACATCCCGAAGCGGACTATGGAGCCTATATCGCGCGGGAGCGGCGCGGGATGCCGGATGCGACTGCGGAGTTCTATCGCGTGAGCCGCGAGCAACCCGATGATTTCAAGGGCGTGCTGCGCATGGGCATCGAACAACTTGACAACGGGGCTTTCGAGAATGCGAATGCCTGGCAGGCGGCGACGGGTACGGTCACGGTGGCCGCACCGGCTAAGGCCGGCGGCAAGGCGCTGGTCCTCTCCGCGGGTGAGCGGGTCACCACGCTGGTCAACCGGCGCGTGATCCATCATGCGACCTACCTGCTCGAGTTTTGGTATCAGCCCGAGCATAAAACGAACGTGTTGACCGCCGGCGCGGTGCTGGACGGAAGGGTTGACGGGCCCACGTTCACGCTCTCGAATTTCCGTGGCGAGGCCGGGACATGGACCTTCGGACGAGTAGCGGTCAAGACGCATGCCGATACGACATCGCTCTCGATCGGGTTCGAGGCCATGGGCGGACGGGTGCGGGTGGACCAGGTCAGCCTGCGTCCGGTGCGGTTTCCGTCGGCCAACCTGGTGGCCAACGACGCGGTGCACCGCATCGTGCCCTCCCATCCGCGCGATTTCAGGAATATCTACAACCGCGTGCCGCATGTGATCAAGGAAGACCTGATGTCGCAAAATCATGTCCGGGCGTTGATGCAGTCGACGCCGCTGGGCGCACTCGTGTTCGCGCAGGAGCACGCGTTCCTGCACAACGGGCGGCTGGACGATATCGGACATATGTGGTCGTTCCGTCCCAACCCGATTGGGTTCACCGTGGTGCTGAACAGCGAGCGGTGGGTGTCACACGTGGTGCTTTATCTCAACAACAGTTCGCCGGACAAGGTCTACCGCACGATGAGCATCGTCGCGAACGATTGCCTGGATCCGGAAGAAAAATACCCACGCACGGTCGGCTACGTACGCGGTAACCTGCGTCGTTTCGTGGTGGTGCACTTTGAGGATCCGGTCTTGACCGACAACATCAAGATCCTGCCGGGGCATCAGCGTACGTGGCAGGACAACCTGACCGAGGTGGAGATCTACGGCCCGGTCGGTGGACCCGGCTCGCTGGCAAAGCGCGGCTTCGCCCCCGACCCGCTCGCGACGGCGATGTTCATGGGGAATGCGAGCCATGTTCCGGCAACGCTGCCGGAGGATTTCGTGGGAACCTACAAGTCAAAGCGCGCACTCGGAATTCACCTGGCGCCCGCGATTCATTGCGGTGTAACGGTGGTCAACGAGTTGATGGCGATGGGGCAGGCGGCAGCGCGATTGAATCGCCAGGGCGACTGGGGTGAGACCGCTTTGGTCCAGCCTTTCCCGGTGACGGCGCAAAGGCAGCAGGCGCTTGCAGCGCAACAGGCGGCATCGCGCAAGCTCAAGCGGCGTCCTTTCCTGGGTTGGCACGCCGGTACGGTGACGCCAATCAGCACGCCCGCGCGATACTCGGGTCGCTTGATCGTGGGGTGCGCGGACTACAAGGTACACGCCGTGGCGGATAATGGGGTCCAGATGTGGGAGTTCGCAACCGGCGGACGAGTCTACTCTTCTCCCACGCCGGACGGTGACGAGGTCTATTTCGGTTCGGATGACGGTCGTCTCTACAAGATTGACATCGATTCCGGCATGTTAATCTGGGAAACGAAGACCGGGGGCCGCATCCGCAGTGCCCCGGCGGTAGATAAGACCCGGGTCTACGCGGTCTCGTGGGACGGGCATGTCTACGCGGTCGATAAGCGTCTCGGCAAGGTGGTGTGGAAGACGAAGATAGCCCCGGACTCGAGTGGCTCGCCCGCGCTCGCCAACGGCCGAATCTATGTTGGTGACGATGCGGGCGCGGTACACGTCTTGAACGCGTCCAACGGCAAGAAGGTCGGCGGAGCCGACCTCGGCGAAGCGATTTCGGCCTGTCCGGTCGTTACGCCGGATGGCACGGTCTTCGTTGGCGAGCGCGGCAAGGGCTTGCTGCTCAAACCGGATCTCGCCGTGGGTTGGACAAAGGATCTACTGGCCTCGGCGCGCAAAGAAGGCGAAGCCCCGTTACGCCTGACCGGTCAACCGTCAGCCACGAAGACCCAGGTGCTCGTGCCCTCCAACAAGGGATTGCTCGTGGTGAAGCGTGCCGACGGCACGCTGGATACACGGTTCGTGCCCCCGCGCAAGGGCAACGTGGTCATCGCGGCGGTGGCGTACGGCGACCGGCTCTGCGTGATCGAAAACCGCACGGCGGTGCAGGGCGGCAAGGGCAACTGGATTGTGGCGAATTCGGGGGCGGGGGAAGTATGGGAGAAGCAATGAAATTGCGGATTGCGGATTGCGGATTGCAGATCAGGTCGATCGCTCTTCAGTCGCTGCCAGCGGTCGCCATGGTCTCTTTTTTGGCTTTGGTCCCTTCGGTCGCGCTCTCTCAGGTGCGTCAACCCGAACAGAAAGCAGCGCGAGGTCATCGCCTGATGGCTAACTTCTCGTCGGCGGTTGGGGGCTTGCCGGGGTTGGCCAGCGTGGTGGATGCCGACGTCAAGCAGGAGGGCTTGGCTTCGCTGCGGCTTGAGTACTCGCTCGGCGAGAAGCAGAATAGCCTGGCGCATACGCTGAAGGCTACGTTGGTTGCCTCGAAGGGGCCGGGCACAATATCGGTTTGGGTTCGCGGCGACGGCACGGCCAACAGCCTGCATATCGACTTTTCGAGTTCTGATGCGAAAAAACGCAACCTCGGACGCATGACGATCCCGCTGTCGGGTAAAGACTGGAAGTCCTTCAGTCATTCGGTCGACGGTATCGCGTCCAGGACAAAGGTCTGGGCCTCGCGCTTTACGCTTCAGATCGGCGGTAAAGCCGGTGAGCAGGTGCGCGCGGGCAGGGTTTGGCTGGACGACATGCTGTTGACGCGCCCGGGTGTCGCGGTGCCGCCCGTGGTGGACCTGCATTTGGCCGGCGGGTCGCCGCGCGATTACACGGAGGACATTTACTTCACCTTGGACCTGCGTAACTTTGCGATCGAATCCTTTCGCACCGATACGAAGCTCCAGATGCACGACCAGCGCGGTAATCTTGTTTCCGAACGGCGTTACGATCTGACGGTCGCGCCGAGCGAGGTTCGCGAGCTGAAACTCGAGATGAAGCCGGACAACCTTCCGGAGTTTCTGCCTCCTTTCAGGCTGACGGGCGAACTCTTCTCCCCGGATAACCCGGATGTATCAGCGACGATCGACCAGAAACTGGTGATGGGCAACAGCTACCTGCTCTTCGAGGACTTCGGAGACGTGTTCGGCCGTTGGTTCCTGAGCGGCACGCGGTTTAACCCCGGGGATGGCGCGATGTTCGGCGAACAGCAACACGCCCAGGCAGGGTTGCAGATCGCCGCGTCGATTCGCCGTGTGGAGATCAAGCCGGGCGAAGGGCTGAAATCGCTTGATGGCACCCCGGACCGTCCCGGGCCGGGCCGTTATGCGTTGGAAACCACGTTCTCCGGAAGCACGATGGTTTTCAATGGCCGGCATCGCTATCTTCCTGGCGATGCGTATCGTATGGGGATATGGATCAAGGGAGACGGTAGCGGCGCAAAGCTGACCGCGGCGGTGCTGGACTTTACGCAGGCGGGATCGACGTTCTATACGTGGAACCGCAGCCAGAACTACAGGATCCCGCTCTGCACGCTGGATTTCAAGGGATGGCGCTACATTGAGACGGACCTGCCCGGCAACGGTCTGGGCAAACGTTCGATTCGCGGATCCTCGAAGGGAATTGATTATCCTCTGGACCTCTCGGCCTTCATGATCGAGGCTCCGAGGCCGGCAAAAGACCAGCCGGCCTTTACGAAGGGAACGGTGCAGTTCGGCGCGGTCTACATCGTGACACAGCAGGCTCGCGAGGAGACGTTGGCGATAGATCTGGCCTACGATAACCCGGAACAGACATTCGCGGCCGCGCATGGTCTGACCGTGACTCTGCAGAACGGCTGGCGTGTCGGCGAACGCGAGGTCGATGCGGACTGGGTCGTTCTGGATCGCAAAGAGGAGATTGTGGCGCGCGGAAGGCAGGCGATGAAGTTGGCCGCGCAGTCCCGCCGGAGTTTCCGGATCGAGTTGAAGGCGCACGCGCAGAAGATGCAATCGCGCCCGGGGCCGTACCGCGTGCAGGTCCTGGCCGCGGATCGGCGAGACGTGGGATCGGCCATGGCTGACTTGATCATCACGCGTCCGGACAGTCGCGTCACGCTCGCCGACTTTGAATCGGACCGTGGTTACTTTGGACTGAAGGCGCACGGAATTAACCCGCAGCCACCGGAGGGCGACTACATCACGCGCACGACCACCGCGCAGAAGCACGGCGGCCAGCGATCGCTCGAGCTGCCGTGGACCAAGGGTGAGCGGCGGGCCGTGGCGGTGGATCCCGCGGTACCCGGTATCCCGACCGAGGTTGCCTTGTGGCTGCACGGCGACGGTTCCGGCGTTTATTTTTATCCACTGGTGGGCGACAAGTTCGGCGTTATCAGCAGCACCGAGTTGAACCAGTGGGACCTTTTCCTGCCGCGCTCGACATCGGGCCCGCTGCAGAACGCGGTCAAGGTGGACTGGACCGGCTGGCGCGAGGTCACATTCCGGCTCCCGGCGGTACCACCCGACTGGAACAACGACAAGCAGGTCCATGCCTTCTCCGCGTCGTATCCGTTGGGACTGCACATGACCGTGGACACGCGCGATGCGAAGACGGGTTCCGGGAAGCTGTATGTCGATGATATCCGCGTTCGCACGCATCTGCCGGTCGAAGCGCGGCTGGACATGCAAGTGGTCTGGAGCGGGGAATCCAACCTGCGCACGCCGGGCGGTGCCGTCAAGGTTGCGGTGGCGAACTGGTCGAACGGCGGAGCCGCGCGCAAGGCAAAACTTTCCGGCGGCTTGTACAACTGGCGCGGCGATCGCGTGGCGGGTATCGACAAGGACCTGTCATTGGAGCCAGGCAAGCAGCAGTCGATTGACGTGGCGCAGAAGGTGGCACAGGGCGCCTATCGGCTGAAGGTCCAGTTGAAAGAGGGTAACGCGGTGCGCCGGACGGTGGGTGAAGACCTGCTGGTGTTGCAGCCGCAGCAGGTGCTGGGTAATGACTGGCAGGCGGCATTGAAGGACGAGGCACGCTTGCGCGGGCCATTGGTGGATCGCTATGAGTACATCAATCATGACTGGGACTGGGCCGAATTTCAGCCGGGCAACCTGCAGCCGGATACGGTGTTGAAGTGGGTCGTCGACGCACGTCGCGAGAAGCTGGATCCTTACGTGGTGCTGGGCTATTCGGCGTACTGGGCCTCGGGTATCGGTCACGAGGAATTGAACGAGGGATCGTTGCCGACGCGTTCCGAACGCACGCCGGGTGCGCGCTGGTGGGGCGGCACCGTTGATATCTTTCAGGTGCCCGCGCGATTGGACGACTGGGACAATTACTGCCGCGAAATGATGAAGTACGTGGGGCCGTACATTAACGGCTGGATGCTTTGGAAGGGGCCCGACAATCCGAAGGTGTCGCTTGGTGTGCCGGCCGGGTTCTTCGCCGAGATGGCGCGTTCTGCGGATCGCTGGCGGAAGCGCTACGCGCCGAAGACCCCAATCCTGATCGGTGGGATGAGCCGCAACACGGCGTTGCCGTATCTCAATGAACTCGTGACCAACAACGCGATTGACACCATCGACGGGGTGAACCTGCAGTTGGATGCGGGCCGCCTGTCGCCCGAAGACGCACGTGTGCCGGATTTTGTGGATGACCTGCGGCTGGTGATGGCCAGTTCCGAGAAGCCGAACAAACAAATCCTAATCACCGATCTTGACTGGGCGGTGGAACGGGAGGGGAAGGGGCTCGACGCCTTCGACCAGGCGGCCTATCTCGCGCGTGCGTCGATCCTGCTCTCGAACAAGGGCGCGTACCATGCCCTGATGTTGCGTGGCGGGGATGGCTCACGGCTCGGACTCGGTCTGACATACCGACGCGAGCTCTCGATTCCGCCGATGAAACAGAAACTGCCGGCGTACCAGTTCAAGCCTGCCTGGTGGGCCGCGGCACGCGTCCGCAAGTTGCTCGGCGAAATGACTTTTGTGGAAGAACTTGCGGTGCCGGATCTCTATTTCGGGCGCACGATGTGTATCGTCTACAAACGCAAGTCGGGCGGCAACCCGGTGGTGCTGGCCTGGCGCAACGGCCGGCCCGGGGCCCTGTCGTTTGCCGATACCGGTCTGAATGTGCAGTCGGTGGAAGACATGTTTGGCACGGCCGTGGAAGACGACGGCGGCTGGTTCCCGATTGGGAAGTTGCCGGTGGTTTTCAACATGGCGTCGTTCGCGGGTAACGCGGCTGAGGCGGCCGGGCACCTGCGCCTGCGCGAGCCGGACGGCAAGCAGTATTGGTCACAGCAGGTGCTGGGATTGTTCGGCGTTGCGGCCACGGCGGGATACGCGCCCCAGGGCGGTAGCGCGACACGGATTTCCGGCCGGACGGTGGATGGACATGGTGTGAGCATGCCGGCACTCAAGTTTGAAGCCGGTGGCAGCGAAACGTTCGAAGTCACCGTGCCGGCCGGGGCAAACCTGGTGTTGCGCAAACGTTATTTCCTGGATGAGGCCGGACAGTCGGCAGCGGTCGTGGTGAACGGCAAGGAACTTGGGACCTGGAACTTGACCCGGTCCGTTAAGGAACTGTCGAACGGCATCCGACACTCCGCCTACGTGATCAGGGCCGCGCAACTCGCGGGCGCAGCAAAGGCACGGGTCGAGGTACGCTACACGACGCCGGCAAACTCCGCGGGCTGGACGCTGCTGACGCACCAGACGGGCGGATTGCCGCTGAGCGCGCTCGGACCGGTACACGCGGATTCGCCGGTATCGCCGCTGCGGTATGCGCGCAACGTCGTGGGGCAGGCGCTGCAGGTGGCGGACACGGCTTACGGGAACGGAATCGGCGTCTTTGCGAATCATTTTCTCGAGTATGCGCTGAACGGGAATTTCTCGCGCTTCACGGCCGAAGCGGGCGTTGATGCGGCGACCAAGGGCAAGGGCTCGGTGATATTCGAGGTCTATGCCGACGGCAAGAAGGTCTGGAATTCGCCGCTAACCGACGGTCTCGCTCCGCCGCAGAAAATCGATCTGGACGTCTCTGGCGTGGATCGCCTGCGCCTGCTGGTTACCGATGGCGGCGACGGCAACGCTTTCGATGCCGCGAATTGGGGTAACCCCGAGTTGCATTTGTAGAGCGGCGGCTTGTTCCGGGGCGCAGCCATCGCTTCGCGGTGGGTTGACCATGGGGGGACCGTGGCCCAGGCTGGAACGCTATAATCGGCCGCGAGGTAGTACGTACTACAGTATATACTATTGTTCCGCCGCCGTGCGCTCGGTCAGGGGTGTCCAGTTGCGACCCGGCGAGTGGGCGTGGCCGTTAACGTAGATCTCGCGCAGTCGATGAAATTCATCGGCATCGGAAACGACCCGGTCGGGATGGGAGGGGGACTGTAACACAAAGTCAGCCTCGCCCGGGTAGCAGGCCATCGTGACCTGTGCGCGCTCCGGGGTATAATCTCCAGGGAGTTCGCCGACATTATTAGGCGTCGCGGCGTTTTGATAACGCAGATCGATACTCCAGCGCACCTTATCGGTCGTATTGTCGAACGAGGCGTGCGGCGTCACGTTGGTTAGGAACAACACGCCGCCGGCGGCCATTTCGATCGGAACGGCGTTCTCGATATTCGGAATATCACGTTTCATGATTTCGAGAAAACCGCCGTGTCCGCCCGTGTAGTGCGTATAGACGCCCTCGTGGTGCGAATCAGGAATGATGTAGAGGCATCCGTTTTCAATGGATACGTCGACCAGTGGAATCCAGCAGGTGACGACCATGTAGGTGTCGCAATGCGAGAGCGTGTAACCCGAATCCTGATGCCAGGGAACTTCGCCGTGGCTGTCGCCGGGAAGTTTTGGGCGGATGCGATATACCGACGAACCCACAATCTCGTCGCCAATGATCGACTGGATGCAGGAGAGCAGGGGCGGGTGACGTACCATGTCGAACATCGCGGCTCCACTGTAGCCGCCGCCGCTGCCGATGTTCCCCATGATGGCACCGTATACCTTTTTTGCGGCGTCTTTGTCATGGCGGTAAAGTTGCGCGAGGCGGTCTTCGAAGCGCGCGTCGGGAAAGGTCTGTTCGAGTTCGCCGTCGCGCTGTAGCTGATCGGCCGCATCGGAAATGATCTCACTGATCGCGTCGCGAATCGGTTCCATATCGGCGTCGCGGAAGACGGCGGGTTTCACGAGGTAGCCGTGCTCCCGGAAATGATCAAGTTCGGAGACTGAAAGGCTCATCGAGAAAGGATAACCGTCGCCGTGCCTGTCAGGCAAGCTCGTCTTCGAGCGCCGGGTGAATGCATATATGATCAGGCGGCACGCTGCCCCTGGCGACCGTTGTGGATCCTCTCGATGCAGGGCTTCAGGGGGCTACCGGATGATATCGTAATGCGTCATTATCTGCGCGCGTGTCGCTGGTTTGTTGGGGCGAAAAGCCACACTGACGATGGGTCGGCATAGGTCGTCCAGTGTACTGCTTTTGGGCATTTCCATTGGGGAGCCTGTGTTTCGGCGAAGGTCTTTGTTCCGCATCTTGAATTGATCTCTGGCTTCGTGTACTTTTCGAGATATCAGGCATTCAAGACGACTTATGTCGCAGATGTCATATCGTTTGGAACATGTGAAGATGTATCGATCGAATTCAACTCTCTTGTTATGTTGCGTCTGCATCGTTTTTGCAGGCACGGGATTTATGTGTGGCATGGCCGAAGATGAAACACGACACGCGGGCGCGCGCCTTCTGCGCAACGAGAGCCTTGTTGTGGAGGTGATGGATCCCGCGCACGGCGAACGCTATTACCGTGGCGCGCGTTTCTCGCCCGTTGCGTCCGTGCTACGCGTAGCCGCGGCCGGGCACGAATTTCTGGACAATCCGCTCAAGCACGATCCCATGACGGAGCACGCGGGCCTGCCCTGTGAATTTGATCTGTCGAATCCGCCACCCGGATACGCCGAAGCCGAGGATGGAGAGGGCTTTGTGAAGATCGGAGTTGGGGTGCTGCGTAAGAAGGGCGCGAACTATGCGTTCTGGAATGCTTATGAAGTGATTGAACCCGCGAAGATGACCGTGACGTGGGGCGAGCACTCCGCGTCGTTCCACCAGGTCTGCGCCGGCGCGGGGGGATATTCGTACGCCTTGCAGGCCGAGCTTTCGCTGGACGGTCCCACCCTGACGATCGGCTGGACGTTGAAAAACACCGGCGAAAAGAAGTTGCTCAGTAATAACTACGTGCACAATTTCTTCCGCTTTGACGACCACAACGTCGGCCCCGGCTATGTCCTCTCGTTTCCCTACGATCATGTGGCAACCGGTCTGGGCGAAGAGCAGAGCGTGAAGGGGCGCGAGATTCGATTTGAGAAAGAGATCCCAAAATATATCAACGCCGGGGTGCCCTATCCCGAGAAGTATGATGGACCCAATTCGTTCGAGCTGCGGCATAGCGCTGACGGGATGTGGGTCAAGGCGGTCACATCCATTCCCGGAATCCGCACGGCCCTGCACGCCACCAGGGCGCATGTCTGTCCCGAACAGTTCATTCACCTGGAGGTTGAGCCGGGCAAGAGTGTGGAATGGACACGCGAGTATACCTTCGGCGTGGGTGAATAGCTGCGGACGATCCGTGCCGGGGAGATGGGGAAGGGTTCAGTGTTCCGGGGAGTCTCGCGCGGATCCATGGCGTGACAGGTCTATGCGCGGAGCCGGCTCCTTGGACAAGGTGGCGGTGGCGGCGACCTTTCGATCGCGTCCCGATCGGCCTGGCCCGGGGTCTGCTGGGCCAAGCCTAATGCAACCCCGTGCCGCGCAGGGCGGCAAGCACGCGTTCCATAACCTGATCCATAATGTCGAACCGGAAGTGAAGCTGCGCGGCGGAGTCCGGTTCGTCGCGGAAGGGTGTCGTGTCGCGCACGAGCGGGCAGATCTCCTGGAAGTTGATTAGGCGCGCATTGGGTGCTTCGCTCAGTATCGCGGCGACCTCGTTCGCGAAGTCGGTCGCGGAATCCATGGCCGCGTCTTCCGGTGTACCGGCGCTTTCGATCGCTTTGTCGATACCGAAGAAGACGTGCGTCACGAAGACGGCAACACGGGGTCGTTTGAGTTTGAGCCAATCGGTGATCTTTTGCATCTCGGCCAGGACCTGCTCGCGCTTGCCGGGCCAAGCGCCGAAGAGGGCGTAGTCGGCGGCCGCATTACAGAAGAAGACATAGGCTTCCGGGTTGAACAGGTCGCCCAGCGGGGACTCGATCAGGGAGCCGAGGCTATGCTGGTACGCGGCGATGTCGATCTCCGGAAGAGAGAGGTTGTCGCGGATCTTCTCCGAAACAATGATCGTCTGGCAGTCGCCGGGACACATCAGGGCGCGCTCCGGATGCTGATAGCCGATGGTCTCGAGATAGGCGGCGTCGATATGACGTCGCATCGGCATGAAGGTCCGGGAGTCGATGCGATTGCACAGGAATTCCGCCGATCGACCCAGCCCGTTCGCCTGGCATGCGTCGTATAGCTCGAGTAGGAACGACTTGGCCTGCTCGATGTCGCCGCGCTTTTCAAGGACACGAGCCCGTACGCCCGCGTTCATCGCGATTACGTCGCAGTAAAACTCCTTGGCCAGGGAGTATCCGGATCCCGGCCCGAACTGCTCGTTGCAACCTGTCGGCGTATAGCTGGTCAGCATCTGTTCCGACTCGCGTAGAAGTTGGTCGGGGTCTGTACCTTCGGAGACGAAGGCCTGTTGCAGCCGCTGGACGGCCTCCCCGTAGTGGCCGCCGAGAACCTCCTTCGGATTGTACCAGGGGTGGGTTGCGTAGTCGGTTGGTTTGGATTGTAGCTGGGGCATCTTGTTGAGGGGGTTGGATGTCGAGGGCAAGGATCGCCTGATCCTTTACTTCAATTCTTCTTATAGAGTAGATTGCATCACATGAATGTTCAAGTCGCACATCGTGTTGAGCTTTCCAACGGGTTTGAGCTGGAACTCTGCCGGGATGGGGAGCGGTTTCTGGGGATTGGCGAAGTTGCGTTAAACGGCAGAGCGTTGCGGGACGGTTCGGTGCCTTGGATCGTATACGCCGAGTCGGAGAGTGGTGTGCGCTTCGACGCTTTCGAGTTGACCGATGTTCAGGAATCGGCCTCCGAGTTTACGCTCGTCCTGCGTGCCGAGGGTCGCTGGATGCCGCGTGTGCAGGAGGTAGACGCCATGGGCGACTCGCGCGTCCGCGTGCGTCGAGTCGAATCGGCCGTGGCGACCATCCGCTGGCGCTTTCGCGCAATCGAGGAGGAAATCCGTGGCCAATCCTGGACCGGCCTGGCGATGCAGGTCGAGGTCGACTGCCCGGGACATCCGATCCACTGGTTGCTGGAAGACACCACTTTCGAAATCGACGGTTCGGCAGACGGTAGTTTCCTGCTGGCCCAGAACGTGATGGCGGTCGACCAGGAGCAGCACGTGACGCGCGACAGCGAATTCATCACTGCCGAATGTTTCCAGGTCAAGACGAACGGATCCTGGGAAAGCAGCTACCCGATGGACATGATGCCGCGCGGGGTGGGGGCCTGTATCTGCGACTTTCTTGTCAAGGGGGACGCGGCCCTCTGCCTGTTCAGCGAACGCCCGGGCTTGTCCCGCACGCGACAGGAGAAGGTGGCCGGCGAGGATGCGATCCACTTTACCGAGCGTCCCTTCTTTCCGCTGACCGAGAAGGCCGTCGCGCCCGAACGCAAGCTGCTGGTCTATCGGCATCCCACCGCGTTGGCGCGGCACGAGCGGCGTAATCTATGGTTGGACTGTTTTGTCGAGGTGCGGCGCCGTGTGCATGCATCGTATGGATTCCAACTCGAGATCCCGCGCCCGGCCGTATCGGGACATCTCTGGGATGCGCAATTGCTCGATCTGGGCACGGACGCGCAACAGGCCATGATCGACGCTTTCCCGGAATTTCAGCGTATGGGCTATCACCAGCTTTACACGCACGGCGGTTGGGAAGGCGCGACCACCGATCCCGACGCGCATGGTAATATCTGTACGCCCTATGCGTTTCGTCATGACGATGCGTTTGGCGGCCCCGCGGGCATGAAGCGTCTGGTCGATGCGGCACACGCTCACGGCATCGAGGTCTTTCACTGGGCCGGATTCCAATTCTCAACCTCCGCGCCAATCTGGAAGGACCACGCGGATTGGATTCTACGCGCCGCGAACGGCGAGCCCTGGCACGCGGGCTACAAGATCCTGCAGTGCGGCCGCATGCGCAGCGGGTTCCGGGATCATATCTTCGGCCAACTCAAGCAGATGCGTGAAGAGACCGGCATGGACGGGCTTTTCTGGGATTCCTATCATAATCTCGGGTCGACCTGTGTTGATTGGGGTGGCGACGACAAGGCGCCTCAATTCGAGGAGATCATACAGTTCCAGGCCGACCTGCAGAAACTCGGTATGCGCCAGCGCTGCGAGATTGTGACGATTTTCGGCATCTCACAGATTGGGCTTTACAGTTTTCGCGGCGACGGATTTGTACGTCGTTACTGGGAAGACATGGTGGAGAACGATGAGTTTTTCACCATGCTCGATATGAGTCCCGCCTTTCATACAAATGGTCACGCCTATACGCCGGAGCGTGTGGATCCAGCGGCGTACTTCAAGTTGTTGGCGCACCGTGTGGTGCCGGCCATGGAGGTCTATCCCTGGGCCTGTGATTTCGATAGCGGGAAGCGTGGCTACGGCTGGCCGGGTGAAGAGCACGGGCAGGAATATGCGCGCGTGAATCATCTATACAACGCTGTCCTTCCCACAATGGATCATCCACGTCTCACCGAGGGCGGCAAGTATGTGCTTTGGCTTAATAGCCACGGGAAGCCGGGCTGCGCCTGGGCGTTCGAGGACTCGGAGATGGAATACAGCGGATCAGCAACCGATCTCGTTGACGAATCAACGGTAGAGACCGATGGGACGCTGAAGATGCAGGCGGGTCACGTGTATGCCTTTTGACGGTCCGCCGGCCGCAACATGAAGATTCGAGCCCAGCTGTACCAGCAATTCGATGCGGATCACGCGCGCGATGTGCCTGCCGAATCCTATGGCGGCTGGAAGTCGGTCGATATCGAGATCAACCCCGAACGCACGGCGGTGGTCTCGATGCACGCCTGGGATTGTGGAACGGCAGACCGGTTTCCCGGTTGGTGGCGTGCCGTGGAATACATTCCGCGTTCGCACGAGATTTGCCGTACGGTCTATCCGCCACTCTTGAAGGCGGTGCGCGAGAGCTCGCTGCATCTAATGCATGTCGTGAGTGATCAGGATTATTACGCGGAGTATCCGGGCTACAAGCGCGCGGTGGAACTCGCCGGTCCCGATCCCGACCCACCGGAATACGCCAGGGGCGACGATGAACTGGGTAAGCTCTGGTCTCTGAAAGGCGAGCAGTCCTTCACCGGCACACATAATGCCGACGATATTAAACGCGGCGCCGCTGCGATGGGATTCCCCGAAGAAGCGCGTCCAGAAGGATCCGAGGGCATCGCGAAGAACACGGAGCAGCTGTTTGCGCTGTGCAAAGACGCACAGGTGAATCACCTGGTTTATATCGGATTCGCGATCAACTGGTGCTTGCTCAATTCACCCGGCGGCATGGTCGACATGAGCCGTCGCGGTTTCATGTGTTCCACCATCCGCGAGGCGGTGACGGCTGTCGAGAACAAGGCGACCGCGCGCGAAGAGCAATGCAAGGAGATCGCCCTCTGGCGTGTTGCCGTCGCGTTCGGGTTCGTGTTCGAGTTGGGTGATTTTCTGGCAGGGGTCGTCGCCCCGCGTCCATGAGGAGGCTGTACGCCTCACGATATCGTTCCAGAGGGCAGGGTCAGGCGTGTATGACTGCGCTTTCAAGGCCTAACGTGCATCGCCTCACGGACACCATGGGCGCGTTCCCTGGATTACTTCTAACCAAACCGAGTATTCTGGACCCCTGTCAGTGGATTTCGTTCGGTAACATTCGGTCTCGCGGGTTTCGTCCCGTGCGCCAACCCCTTTAACGGTTTGCATTCCCATCATGCGTGCGTATATGATCCCCGCCCGTCACGAATATGAACCGCCGATACGGAGATGAGCATGACCCGACCTAAGACCAGTATGATTCTTCCTCTCGCCGTGATGATTGCCGCACTGGCCGTCAGCGGTTGCGCGCGCTCCCAGTCGGAACAGGACGAGACGGCAAGCGAGGCCTACAACTATGGTTTGTTCTATGCGGACAAGGGTGACATCGCGACTGCCGTCGCCTGGTTCGACGAAGCGATCCGAATGATGCCCGATAATTCCGACGCCTACGTCGCGCGCGGCGTGGCGAAGGCGCAGCTGGGCGATCCGGGTGCAGCCGTGATGGATCTGAGTCACGGTATTCGCGCCAACCCGGAATCGGCCCGGGCCTACCATGAGCGCGGCATGCTCTACATCCGGGCCGGGGCCCTGGAACTGGCTATCGCGGACTTTAGCGACGCGTTGCGCATCGAACCGGATCGCAATCTGTATTCCAAACGCGGCTATGCCTACATGAAGCAGGGCAACGGTCAGGCCGCCCTTCAGGATTTTAACATGGCTGTGCAGCAGAACCCGAACTCGTCGGAGGCCTACAATCATCGCGGGTTTCTCTATCTGCAGGCCGGGAAGCTCGAGGCGGCCATGGCGGACATGAATCGTGCCTTGGAGCTCAATCCGAAGTTCACGGATGCCTACAATACGCGCGGACTGATCTCCACGCACGCCAGGCAGTGGGAAGCAGCGCTCAAGGATTTCAATACGGCGCTGCAATTGCAACCGGGTTTTAAGCAGGTGATTGACAATCGCGCGCATGTGCTTGCCCAGCTGGGCCAGTCCGAGCAGCCTGACGTCGAACCCGCGGCAGGGAAGGATGGGGGTGTGGTCATGGCACCCGATGATGAGCCGCCCGTGCCTGCGGAGGCTCCGGAGCCTGCGCCGAATATGGAGTGACCCGCGCGCGGGTCGAGGCGTTTTCGACAAGAATGCCCTGAATCCCAACGGATTCATCTACGCTTTTTTCGACGACTGGATCTGAATTCGTTAGAATTCGGGTGCAGTCCATCGAAGTCACGATATCTCCAATGAAGCATCGCGCTACCATAGTCGCCCTGTTGGTTCTCACCGTTGCCATGGTGGTCGTCTATGGGCAGACCGTGAATCACGTTTTCCTGAACTGGGACGACTACGACAACATCACCAAGAACGAGCGTTTCAACCCGGTGACGCTCAAGAAGATCGGGCTCTTTTGGCAGAAGCCATACTGGGGCCTCTATATACCGGCGACGTACACGCTCTTCGGGATCGAGAGCTATTTCGCGACGGAGACGACCCCGTTCGGGACGGATATTCATCCCGGACTTTTTCACACGGTCAGTATCGTGATGCAGGTCATCTGCGTCTGGTTGGTCTTTTTTATCCTGCGCCGTTTCACGACGAGCACCGCGGCGGCCTGCCTGGGCGCGCTTTTGTTCGGGCTGCACCCGATCCAGGTCGAAAGCGTGTGTTGGGTGACGGAGCAGAGGGGGATGTTGAGCCACGTTTTTGGTTTGTCGGCCGTGGTTCTGTTTCTCGGTCGCCGTTGCGGAGTTGAGGCAGGGAAAGGGGCGCAATCGACCAAGGCGGTATTGTGGTACGTCGGTGCTACATTGCTCTACGCGCTTGCGTTGCTTTCAAAGCCCTCTGCGGTTTCCTTGCCGCTGATGATCCTGGTGCTGATTTGGTTGGACCAGGACTGCGACTGGAAGGTGCTCAAGCGACCGGCGTTGTGGATGCTTCCATGGGTATTGATTGCGCTGGTCGTAGCTGCGGTTTCGAAGATCGAGCAGCCCGACGAGTGGATCCGTTACGTGACTCCGGTCCACCTGCGGCCCTTTGTCGCCGGGGACGCTCTTTCGTTCTATATAATGAAGACGCTGTTGCCGTACGAACTGGGACCCGATTATGGACGCAGCCCGACCTACGTGCTGGGGCAGTGGTGGGGCTACGCGACCTGGATTCCGGCGGTGCTGATCCTGGGCGGGATCGCGTGGGCCGACTGGCGCCGCAGCCCACCATCAGGAGGGCGACGCATGTACTATGCGGCCGCGGCGGCCCTGTTTTTCTTTGCTCTGGCGCCCGTGCTGGGATTCATTCCGTTCAACTTTCAGGACAAGTCGACCGTGGGGGATCGCTACATGTACCTGGCCATGCTTGGCCCGGCACTGGCGGCGACCGTCTGGATGGGTGTGTCGGATCAGAAGCGCCGTCGGGAACGTGTCGGCCTCGCGTCCGCCGTGGTGGTCTTCGCTGGCGTGTTGTCGTTTCTGTTCGCCGGCATCTGGAAGGATCACGACAGTTTTTACGCGAATGCGATGAAAGTAAACGGGCAGAGTTCGATGGCGCATAATAATCTCGGTACATATTATCTCGACAACGGCTTCGCGGCGGAGGCGATTGCGCTCTTCCACCGGTCGCATCTGCTCGAGCCGCGGAACGCGGAATCGTTGAACAACCTCGTCAGCGCGATGTTAAACAATGAGCGGCACGCAGAGGCGGAGCCGATGGCGGAGCGAGCCCTGGAGTTGGACTACAAGAAGGCGCAGGCGCATATCAACATGGGCATGCTACGTGCCAACCAGGGGCGCGTGGACGACGCGATCGCGCACCAGCGCGAAGCGATCCGGCTCAAACCGACTGCGAGCCGTGCTTACAACAATCTGGGCGCGGACCTGATGACCAAGGGTGAGACGCAGCGTGGATTGCAGGCCTTCGCGAATGCCGTGATGCACGACCCGCGGCATGCCATGTCGCGCCGCAATTACTCCATCGCGTTGCGTGATACGGGCCACCTGGATAAGGCGCTGCAGCAGGTCCTGGCCGCCGAGCAACTGCAGCCCGGCGACCCGTTGACCTACGAGTCGATCGGAAGCATCTTCGCGTTGATGGGGCGTTACGAGGAAGCGGTCCAGGCGCTCGAATTGTCGTTGCGCATCGATCCCAGCACGGCGCATTTTCTGACGAACGCGCTCGAAGCCTGCCGGCAGAGGATGGCTTTTGGAGGATGGAGGTAGGACTGCAGCAGGGTCAATGAGCATTGGTTTGGGGGAGGGGCCTTCGGCCTGACATGCGTGTTCTTGCTCTAAACCGCGACGATGCGCCGGTTTTGGTGCGTTTTATGGTGCGTAATGACAGGAGGCGGGCATTTTTTCTGGTCTGACGCGGTGCAATGGACCCAAAATACGCGTAGGTGGCCAGAGATAGACTCAGGAGGTTTGGGAGATATCTGAAATTATTCAGCATTATTGCTTGCACCTCCCGCAGAATAAGGCTAAATTTTGTCATATCAGGTCGGTTAAGTTGTCTGAGAGTTGGCGTATAGCGATTCGAATATAATTATGTTCTGGTCCAAGAAGTCTGAACTGGTGCGGGTTGCGGGAGCAATATCTTTCTGTCTCGCCCTTGGTGTGCCGTCGGCGCATGCCATCTCGATTACGGCCACCTCGAACGGGACTTGGGACGACACGGCAACCTGGCTGCCCGCACAGGTGCCGGTTGTGGGCGACGCGGTCTTCATTACCGGGTCGCGCCTGGTGTCGGCCACGACGCCCGGTGGCCAGGCCTTCGGGGAAAACGGTGTCCAGAGCGTGTGGTCTTCAACCGTTAATCCGTTTCTGCGCATTGACAGTGGCGACCTGGTGCACACCAACGACAGCGTGCTCGTTTGGAGCGCTGCCAGCGGCACGCCGATCATGTCGCTGAACACACCTTACGACTTCATCAACAAGGGCATCTTCAGCAATAACGCGACGGTCGGCACCAAGTACATGGACCACGGTGCGTTCAGCTTCTTCATCAACGAAGGCACGGTCGTCATGACGGCCAGCGCTAACTGGCAGGTCCGCGGCGGGTCCTCCGGCGGCATGAGCAATCTCGTCGGCGCCGAGTGGATCTCCTCGGGCAGCGGCATGACGATTACCGGAACGTCACCCCTCGACCGCTTCGCCAATCGCGGAATTGTGCGGGCCGACGGCGCCAACTTTTATATGCGCATGGCCTACAGTGGCCCGGGCGAGATCCAGGCGACGAACAACGGCGCCTTCCTTTTCAATTCGACGAGCCTCCCCGAGACGGGCAACCTTTGGGGGCCCGGTGAGATCTTTCGTACCGGCGGCGGAGGTCAGGTTCGTCTGGGCGGAGAATTTGAATCGATCGAAGGCACGATCGCGGGCGACAGCAACGTCGTCCTGGGTGGTGTCAGCATGTCATTCGTGCCCTCCGGGTCGCCCTCTTATATCGATATGAGCAACGGGACCGGTGGTCGCGCGGAATTCGACTGGGAAGGTCGCAGCTCAATTCCGGGTATGGGATCCGGAACGGATGTTCTCGAGCTGCGCAGCCCGATTCGGCACAACGGCAAGAACGGCTACATTGGATTCTCTGGCAACGGTCTGGTCCGAAACATGGCGGGGAACCGGTGGGTCCTGCAGTCCAACGTTTTCTATCTCCGCTGCACGCCGGGAGTTGAGAACCTGGGCACAATGGATTCGCGCGATCAGTTTGTCTTCAACCATGATGGGGGCAGCGGCGCGCTCAGTAACCGCGCAGGCGCGCTATGGCTTGTCTCCAAGGGCACCGCCTCGTACAGCTCGACCGCCGAGACGCGCTTTTTCCACAATGCCGGCACGCTCCTCGTAGACAGTAACTCCACATTCTCCATGCGGGGCAAGTACGTCGACGGGGGCGGCTCGCTGATTGCCAGCAACAACGCCCTCATCGAGTTCAATTCGACCAGTACTGGCAAACATGAGTTGAACGCGTTGTCGAAGTTCATAACCGGCGGCGGCGGCCAGATCCGGCTGGGCGGCAAAATTGGCGAGATGCGCGGCACGATCAGCGGTACGAGTAATGTGGTCATTCAGAATACGATGGTCACCGGCCAGGCGCTGTCTTACATCGACATGAACGGCGGGACCCTCGGGCGGACGCACCTGGACCATATCGGCGAAAGCGGGGGTCACACCATCGGCGCCGGCCATGTGCTTGAGTTCCGCAGCCCCATTCGGCACGTCGGTGTACCGAGCTATAACCTGTGGCAGGGCAGCGGGATCATTCGTAACGCGGCCGGCAATTCCTTCATCCTGACGAATAGCTCGATGTACCTCCGCTCCGGAGTATTCATAGAGAACCTGGGCACGATGGATTGTCATGGCCTGTCGTTCAACATCGACAGCACGTCCGGGGGCATCAGCAATAAGAATCTCTTTCTGGCATCGCTCAGGACGACAACGGTTAACGCCGGCAACCTGCCTGCGATGTATTTCGTGAACGAGGGCAGCGTACGCGCGGATGGCCCGACAGCGGTCCTGAACATGAATTCCACGTACTTCGACACAGGCGGCTACACCGTGGCGGCAAGCAACAGCGCCCGGATCGAGTTTACGGATACCGCAATTGGTACGGGCTCGATCACCGTGGCGAGTAGCAAGTGGGTCACGGGCAGCGGCGGCGAGATCCGGCTCGGCGGTGAGTTTGCGGCCTTCCGGGGCATCATCCAGGGCACCAGCAATGTCGTGATTCGCAACTCGATGTATGCGGACGCGGTCCTGAGCATCATCGACCTGGACGGCGGCACGGGCGGCCGCGCGGAGTTAGACTGGGTTGGCGAGAACGGTCCGATATTCACGATCCCCAGCGGCAAAATCTGCGAGTTCCGGTCACCCATCCGGCACGACGGCGCGACCGCCAATGGGAACAATTCCGTTAACGGCCCCGGCGTCTTGATCAACACCGTCGGGAACACGATGTTGGCGACCAATCGGGCGCTCTACCTGGGCAGCACGCTGCAGTTCCGGAACTTCGGAACGATCCGGATGCAGGGCGGATCGAACCTCCGTTTCGAAATGCGCGACGCCCAGAACTCATTCATCACGAATGGGCCAGGCGCTTCGATCATCGCCGAGTCGGGTGGCAACACCATTCTCGGTTTTGATGCTCCGTCGACCCTGCGCAATGGCGGCCTGGTGATGGCAGACGGCGGCCGCCTCGAGCTCTACTGCGGTTATCATGGGCCTAGCGGCACGATGATCGCGACCAACGGCGGCGCGATTGTATTCAACGATCACGACGGCAGCACGATCGCGACCAACATCTTCGGCACGAACCATGTCTTCCAGTCGGCCGCCAACAGCGAGATCCTGATCGGCGGTCTGCTCGGCACGCATGTCAACGGCACTTTCAGCGGCCCCGGCCGGATCGGTATAGAAGGCATGCGCATCATGGCTCTGACGACGCATATCCAGATCGCCAACGCGTCGGCGCTGGTCTGGAGCAATTCGTCTGCGAACAGCTCAGATATACTTGCTCTTAACAATGCCGTGCATATTCACAGTGATGTGAACTTCAACAACGCGCAACCCAGCGATCACCAGTACATCCAGAGCACGGCTGGAGGCGGCGGCACGTTCACGCTGGTGGCGGGCAAGACATTCACACATAGCAGTCCGTCGGACCTATACCTAATGAACACGGCCACATTCGAAAATCGCGGTACCTTCCGTTACGCCGTCGATGCTACGCCGGACGTGCGTTTCGATGGGGTCGGGGGCGAAAGCTTCTACAATTTCGGTACGATCGAGGTCACGAACGTAACGGGTAGCTTCGGGGGCGCGGTGTCCAGCGATCTGTTTCACAATCCGGGCGAAATCCTGATCAGCCACCCGAGCGGGGTATTTACCGTCGATTCGGACCTGCAGTTCCCAGAGTATGTCAGCGGTGACAAATCACTTACGGGCGGCACCTACCAGGTGGCAGGTACGCTCAATCTCGATCCGGCCAACGGGTTGATCAACACGATCGGCACCAATGTGACCGTGCGCCTCGTGACACCCACAGCGGACTTTGCCGAACTCGATCTGCTGACCGTCTACGGCACCTTCGGCTGTTACGACGAGTTCAAGTTCACCACGGCCAATGCCTTTACCTTGACCGGCACCTTCGAGGTGCGCCTGGGCGACCCGGCCACGAACGAGTTTGACGTGATCACCGGCGTCGAGTTGACCGCCGCGGTGCCCACCCTGACCGGGGCCACGGTCGATGTGCTGGATAACGGCCTGACCAACGGCGGCACGTTCACGATCATGACCTGGAGCGGTGGCGATGCGGCGGACGTCACGCTCGGTAGCGTGCCCAACAACGGCCTGCTGTATGAACTCGTCAACACGCCGTCGAATATCCAGATCAATGCCAGCCTCCCGGCCAGGGGCCTGGTCGTGATTTACGAGTAAGGGATGAGTGTGAGAACCAGAGCGTTTAGAGTTTCGATCGGAGCGGCAGCTACAGTGTGTATGCTGCTCTTTGTTGCACCGACCGCCCATGCGGTCTCGATTACGGCCACCTCGAACGGGACTTGGGACGACACGGCAACCTGGCTGCCCGCACAGGTGCCGGTTGTGGGCGACGCGGTATTCATTACCGGGTCGCGGCTGGTTACGGTCCCCGTGGGCGGCGCAGCCTTCGGGCAGTCGGGTGTTGCGAGTGAGTGGTCGTCCACGGTGAATCCCTTCTTGAGATTGGCCTCTGGTAACCTGGTGCACACCAACGGCAGCGTGCTGAATTGGACCTCGGCGTCCGGCACGCCGATCATCTCGCTGACTACACCTAACGACTTCATTAATATGGGCATCTTCAGCAACCGCGCAACGGTTTCGACCAAGTACATGGACCAGTCCGCGAATGCCTTCCTGATTAATGAAGGTACGTTCGACGTATCCGGCGGTGGCAACTGGTCTATTCGCAATACTGGCGGCGGTATCAGTAACCTCGTCGGCGCGCTGTTCTCCTCGAGTGGCAGCGGCATGACCCTTTCGGGTGACATCACTGATAAGGAGTTCGTGAATCTCGGTACGGTGCGCGCCGATGACAGTTCGACCTTGCGCATAAACATGAGCTATCGCGGCACGGGCGAGATCCAGGCGACCAACGACGGCATCGTCATGTTCCAGGATAGCACGCTGCCCAATGGAGGCTCGATCTTTTCCTCGCAGACCATCTTTCGTACGGGCGGCGGCGGCCAGATCCGGTTGGGCGGCGAGTTCACGTCAATCGAAGGCCGAATCATGGGCACCAGCAACGTCGTCTTGTACTCGGGCAGTTGGTTGGGCGACGGATCGCCCTCGTACATCGACGTTGACGGTGGTTCGCACGGCCTGCCTGAATTGGACATTGAAGGGCACAACGGTATTCCGAACGTCTTCGGCGGCGGAAACGACATCCTCGAGTTCCGCAGCCCGATCCGGCATAACGGCAAGCAGGGCTACAACGGCGCCACAGGTTCGGGCTGGATCCGGAACGTGGTGGGCAACCGCTGGGTGATGCAGTCGAATACCTGGTACCTGCGCAACACCGGCGGCATCGAGAATCAGGGCCTGATCGAGGTTCGGGATCAGCATCTGTTCAATCATGACGGCGGCTCGGGCGGCGCGCTGAGCAACCTTGCCGGCGCCGTGTTCGTTCTCACCAGCGGAACGGGTTCGTATAGTTCGAACAATGACAACAAGTATTTCTATAACGCAGGTCTGTTGCTGGCGGACAACGGCTCCACGTTCAATATCGCAGGCGCCTTCCAGGACGCCGGCGGCACGCTGGCAGCCAGCAATAATGCTATCGTGAAGTTTACGGGTACCACCCGGGAGCGGTCCTGGCGGACCAACTCGATCTTCCGCACGGGCAGCGGCGGCCAGATCCGGTTGGGCGGCAAGATTGACGCGCTGACCGGGTTAGCCTCTGGTACTAGCAACACGCTGCTCCATGGGAGTTGGGTCGCCGGAAGTACACTCTCTTACATTGACTTCTCCAGCGGATCGCTGGGGAATGATTTCCTCGAGTGGCCGGGGTTTAATTCATCGCACACCATCGCCAGCGGCCGCGTCATGGAGTTCCGCTCCAAAATCCGGCATAACGGGGCGGGCGGTTACAACCTCTTTAGCAGCCCGGGCACGCTGCGTATCGTGTCCAACAACACCTTTTACGCGACTAACAACCGGATCTACGTGCGTGGCGGATTGACCATCGAGAATCTGGGCACGATCGAGATGCAGGGCAACGGGTTCAACTTCTACATGGACTCTTCTTCCGGCCTGCTAACGAACGCCCCGGGCGCAACCTTGCTGGCGCTTAACAGCGGAAATTCGGTCTTCGGGACCGCGGTAAACCGTTTCTTCAAGAACGAGGGCACGATCCGCGCGGATAACAACGGCTTATTGGCCGTGATTGCCAATTACCATTCTGATGCCGGGTCGATGATTGCCAGCAACAACGGCACGATCCAGTTTACCTTGTCGTCCCATCTTGCGACCAACGTGTTCGGGACCAACACCACCTACGCGACGGGCGACGGCGGTAGGATCATGCTTGGCGGTCGATTTACCAGGATCGGGGGCACCTATGTGGGCGACCCGTCGGATGCCAAGATCGTTCTGGAAGAAACACGCGCGTCGATGCCGACCTCGTACATCCAGGTCGTGGGCACCGACTTGATTTGGAGCAACGTCACGGCCGGCGGTGCGAACTTCCTGCTGAACCAGAAGCGGGTGGAGGTGCACAATAACATCCTGTTCAATCCCAAGCAGAGCGCTGGTCACCAGTACATTACAGGCGCCTCGAGTGCGCCGCGCGGGACCTGGGTCCTGGCCGAGGGCAAGACGTTTACGCACCAGTCGGCGTCGCAGGTTTACATCATGACCGGCGCCACGGTCGAGAATCGTGGTACGTTCCGGTTTAGGGCGGCAAGCGGGTCACAGAATATCGCGTTCATTGGAAGTCACGGAGAAACGTTTAATAACCTCGGAACGATCGAGATCACGAACGGAACGGCGGGCTTCATCAGCGCTTCGGCGAACGATACTTTCGACAACCAGGGCGCGCTTTTGATGAGCAGTTCGCAGGGCATCTTTAATGTCGACGTCGACCTGGATGTGCCGCAATACGTCAGCGGGTCCCAATCGCTCACGGGCGGCACCTGGCAGATCAAAGGCGAGCTGAACCTCGATCCGGCCAACAACCTGATCCATACGATCGACACGGACGCTGTTGTGCGCATGGTGACCAGGTATGCCGACTGGGAGGAACTCAAGGTTTCTACAGTGAACGGCACCTTCGGCTGCTACGATCGGTATGTCCTGGATACGAATACGATCACGATTGCCGGGACCTATGAAGTACGCATCGCGGATCCGGATGCACACGATACACTCGTGCGCACGGGTATTACGCTCGAGACCACGCCGACCCTGACCGGCGGTTCGGTGGATGTGGTTGACGGTGGCCTGACCAACGGCGGACTCTTCACGATCATGACCTGGAGTGGGGGCGATGCGGCGGATATGAGCCTGGGTAACACGCCCAACAATGGCCTGCTCTATTTTATCTTTAACAGCCCATCCAACGTGCAACTCAACGTGACACTGCCGCCGCAGGGCATGACGTTGGTTTTCGAATAGGAATCTGATGAGCGTAAAATATAGAATCGCGACTGTCGCCTGGCTGATGGCGGTGCTGGTAGCGGCACCGTTTGCCCTCGCGAACAATGCGTTCCCTTATGGTGAGTCGTTTGAGTCCTACACGAATAGCCATCAGATCGTCGACGAGGCGAACTGGTCGTCCGGTGTCAACACGGCCGGCGTGGTGGTGGTGGGGGACTACGTTGTCGATCGCTTGGCGAATTATCCCACGGGCGGCAAGTCGTTCCCGCTCAGCAGTGCCAATCACAGCAACATCCTGCGCATCCGCGCGGACCTGACGAATGGTGTAAACAGCTTCACGAATACGATCGTGGTGACCGACCTGATGATCTTTCCGTCGGTGGCCGTCGAAGAGCCGATCGGATCCAATATCTGGCAGTTCGCCGTGCACCTCTCTACAAACCAGAAACTGGCGATCTGGTACGAGAACCGGGAAGGGGCGCCCTTGAACGAATGGCTGATCCTGACCAATTGCCCGACGGTCTCGACGAGCGAATGGAGCCGCCTTTCTGTAACGAAGGATTATTCCAACAATTATTTCCAGGTACGCCTTAATGAGGCGGCGCCGTTCTCGGACGACAAGGGCTTCGGCTTCGGGGGTTCGGGTACGGCGGGCTCATGGTTCGCGATGGTCAATACCAACAATAGTTTCCTCTCGAGTTTGCACCTGCGCGGCGCGGCCACCTATCACGTCGACGATATTGCCGTGACCAATCGGGGACTGACCTATAGCGGCGGCACGTTTTCGGAGGTTGCGGCAAACAACGGCGCAATCAACAATACAAGCCCGATTACGATCGCACTCGCGCACGCTGAATACGCCAGCACCAACAATGCGGATTTCGTAGCCGAGGGTCGGGTTAGCGTGGCTAATCTTCCTGCGGGGCTGACTGCCGTTGTCACGCGCACGGACGCGACGACGCTCTCGGTCACGCTGATCGGCAGTGCATCGCCGCATACGGATTCCGACGGCGTCGGCAATCTGACTTTCACCTTCAATAGTAGTGCCTTCGAGGCCGGGCAGGCGGACAACGTGGTCGGGATCGTCAAGAATGATCTGGTGGTTGACCTGAATGATCCGCCGTCGGTCGGCTACAACAAGACATCCTTCGGTGAGGCGTCCGCCAATGACGGCTCGATCAATAATACCACTCCGATGATTATCACCCTGGCGGGTGAGACCTTTGCGGGCTCCGTGGGCGACGACTTCGTGGCGCAAGGCAAGATCACGGTAGCGAACCTGCCGACGGGGTTGATCGCGGTGATAACCAATACGACGCCCAGTAACCTGGTTGCCGTCTTGACCAGTGCGGCGAGTTCGCATGGACTATCAGACAGCATCGCGAATCTGACCTTCGCGTTTCAGGATACCGCCTTCACGGCCGTGGTGGCCGCAGACGTATTGAGTTCAACGCGCAGCGATCTCAATGTGAATTTTGCCG
This sequence comes from uncultured Verrucomicrobiota bacterium, assembly GCA_913047795.1. Classification (GTDB taxonomy): domain Bacteria; phylum Verrucomicrobiota; class Kiritimatiellia; order CAJWTS01; family CAJWTS01; genus CAJWTS01. Next base: position 29,630 of record CAJWTS010000037.1, read on the forward strand.
ATGCAAACACGCTGGTCTACAGCACCGCCATCTTTACGGAGAAGGACCCCAATGACGGGTCGGTGAATGGCGCGGTTATCTCGCTGCTATTGGATACATTCACGGGCAATAACGGGGACAACTTCGCGGTGGGTTCGACGGTCACTGTCGCCAATCTCCCGGCCGGTCTCGCTGTGGTCTTGAATCGGGACAGTGATTCGCAGTTGACGTTGACCTTCAGCGGTGCGGCTTCCGCGCATGCGGATATTGACGATATCGCGAACTTGACGTTCACATTCGGCAACATCGCATTCACCGGAGGCAGTGCTGCGGCGGTCTCGAACTCGGATCGCAGCGACCTGGATGTCGACTTCAATGATCAGCCGGTGATGGCCAGTAGCGGCGGCACCACCTACACGGAAGATGACGATAACGATGGCTCGATCGGCAATTCGCTTTCGATCGTGCTGACCAGTTCCACGGGCGAAGAGCTGACGGGCGGCAACGGCAGCGACTTTGTGGCCGACGGCAAGATCGCGGTCTCGAACGTGCCGCCCGGCCTAACCGCGGTGGTGACCAAGACCAGTCCGTCCAACCTGGTTTCCAGCCTGACCGGGAATGCGACGTCGCATGCCAACGCGAACAGCATCGCGGATCTCGCATTCCGGCTCCTGGATGCAGCCTTTACGCTGGCCGATGCTGACCAGGTTACCAATCCTGCCCTGACCAACGCGGTGGTTAACTTCAATGACCAGCCGGTAATGGCATATAGCGGATCGACCTTTTCAGAATTGCACCTGGGAACGATCGACAATACGACGCCAATTGAGATTTCGCTAGCCAGTGCAACGGGTGAAAGCTTCACGGGTACCGATGGCGATGACTTCGTGGCGCTGGGGCGAATTGGCGTGAACAACCTGCCTGCGAATCTGACGGCCAGGATCGAGCGCATCAGCCCGGTTCTCTTGCGCGCGACATTGCTTGGCGCGGCCGTGCAACACGACGACTCGAACGATGTCAGCAACCTGAATTTTGCGTTCCAGAATGCAGCCTTCACCCTTGCGAATGCCGATCAGGTGGTAAACTACAGCAAGGGCAATCTGCAGGTTGATTTCGACGACATCACCTTTTTCGTGAATCCGGTGCCGTACGCGGAGTCGTTCGAGACGTATAGTGACGGGTTATTGATCGCCGGAACGAACGGGATCACGGGTTCGCCAACTGCCGGCGTCGTGACCACGCGTGTGGATGTTGTTAATGCACTGACAAACTACCCGGTCGGCGGCAAGTCCTTCCCGCTTGCGGATACGAACCATATGCAGGTGCTGAGCATCACGGCCGGGATCACGGACGAAATTCTGAGTGGCGACAAGGCCCGTATCTTCAGTGACATGATGCTGCGTTTCAGTCAACGCGAACAGGTGCCGGATGGCAGCACGAACTACCAGTTCGCGTTTTACGTCTTTACGAACGACCTGTTTTACATCTGGCACAACAACCATGGTGGCGCCGGGAATGAGTGGCTGCAGTTGACGAACGCGCCCACGATAAACTCGACCGACTGGCACCGTGTCACGATTGAACAGGATTACAGTAATTTCATGTTCCAGGTTCGCCTTAGCGAGGCCGATCCGCTGTCCGACGCGAAGGGCTATGACGCGCCTGGCGGGAGTCAGCCGGGAAGCTGGTTCTTCATGGTCGATACGAACACGCCGTACATGAGCCGTATCCGCGCCTCGTCGGGTGAACCTTCCTATTTCGACGACATCGTCGTCAGCGGCAACCTGCCGAACTTCCTGGTGGTTGATCTCTCGGCCAAGGCCACGCTGTTTCTCTTCAAGTAGCGGGTAAGCTGCGTGGGTTACATGGGCTGGACCTCTCGTCCGAATCCTGCCGGGTTCATCTATCGGCTATCTATATCGCCCGGTCCTGTCGTAATTGAATCCGTCAGGATTTAGAGAGCCAGTGGTATAATGTTCAAATGGTGACTCCTGCGGAGATGAGGCCCGTTGGGTGTTTGTTCAGGCGGCATGCATCCAGGCCAGGCTTTGCACGCGGCTTCCGCTGTAAGGTTTCGATGGTTACGCTGTCTGCCGTTCTGATCTTCGTCCATTCCGCTTTCGCCGCCTCCATTACGCTTACCGCAACCGGTACCTGGGGCGACGCCGACGACTGGACGCCGAATCAAGTGCCGGGCGTTGGCGACGCGATCTTTATTGGTGCCGCCGGGAACTTCAGCGTGCGTGTCGTTTCGGGCGACGAGGCCTTCGGTGAATCGGGGACGGCCAGTGAATGGTCCTCTCAGAGCAATCCATTCCTGCTGATGAACAACGGCAACCTGGTGCACACGAACGGAAGTGTGCTCAACTGGACTCCATCCGCCGGCACGCCGATCCTCTCGCTCGGTACGCCCTACGACTTCATCAACAACGGTACGTTCAACGTCAGTGCGACGGTCGGCACCAAGTACATGGACCACGGGGTCGGTAGTTTCTTTCTGAACAAGGGCACGGTCAATCTGACCGGTGGCGGTACCTGGTTGATCCGTAACGGCAGCGGTGGGATCAGCAACCTCTTCGGCGCCCTCTTTGAGGCGAGTGGTGATGGCATGACGTTATCCGGGTCGTCGGCCGGGGAAGCGTTTTATAACACGGGCATCGTGCGGGCGGACGGTGCGAACTTTTGCATGTCAATGACGTACAGGGGATTCGGAGAGATCCAAGCCACCAGCAATGGCGTCTTTCTTTTCAGCAGTACGTCACTCCCGGAGGATGGGGCCGAGGTGCCCAACAACGCAACGCTGCGTACGGGGTCTGGGGGCCAGATTCGGCTCGGCGGAGAGTTCACATCGTTCGAGGGTATCATCGCGGGGGACAGCAATGTGGTTCTATGCGGACCAGGAATGTCCTGGGTCCCGGCGGCGGCGTTGTCGTTCATCGATATGACTGGTGGCACGGGCGGACGTGAAGCGCTCGATATTGAAGGGCGGAGCGTCATTCCCAATTTTGGAGGTGGAAGCCCGGTTCTCGAGTTCCGCAGTCCAATCCGGCACAACGGACGGCATGGTTACAACGGCCTGGCGGGGAATGGGTTGGTTCGCATTCCGGCCGACAACACCTGGAGCTTCGTTTCGAACACCTGGTACCTGCGCAATACGCCCGGGATCGAGAATCATGGGACGCTGGATTTTCGCAGTCCCCTTAAGATCAATCACGACGCTGGAAGCGGCGGCATCAGTAACCTGGCGGGAGCGACCATCATCGCCGCAAACGGCGTCGTGTCCTATGTTTCGAGCACCGATTCGCGGTACATCTACAATGCGGGCACGATTCTCGCCGACAGCAATTCCACCTTGAATCTAAACGGTGCGTACCACGACGGTGGGGGTATCCTGCTTGCAACCAACGGTGGGATTGTTCGCTTTGGAAGCACATCTGCCGGCAAGCATGTGTTGTATTCCAATACGATCTACCGCACCGGCAGCAGCGGAAAGATCCAGTTGGGTGGACGATTCTTCTCGTGGATCGGCAAGATGGATGGCGACAGCAACGTCGTGTTCGCCGGCGGGGTTTCGTATAGCCCGGTGGGGTCCCCGTCAGTGATCAATATAGATGGCGGGACAGGCGGGCGCGAGGAGCTCGACTGGGAGGGGCGGAGCGTGATTCCCGCTTTCGGTAACGGCAATGATGTGCTTGAGCTACATAGCCCCATTCGGCATGAAGGGCGACACGGCTACAACGGAATGAGCGGTGTCGGGTTGATTCGGAATGTAGCCGGCAATCGTTTTGTGATGCAGTCCAATGTCTTTTACGTGCGTTGTGTCCCGGGCCTGGAGAACCTCGGAACGATCGATGTGCGGGATCAGCTTACGCTTTCAAATGATAATGACAACTCGGGGACCAGTAACCAGGTCGGCGCGCTTTTTCTCGTGTCCAGGGGTAGTTGCGTGTGGAGCGGCGGCAGCTCCGATAGCCGTTACTTTTACAACGCGGGAACGGTGCTCGCGGACAGCAATTCGACGCTCAGTATTAGGACGAGTTACATCGATGGGGGAGGGTCGCTGATTGCGAGCAACGGTGCCTTGATCAGGTTCGATTCGACCAGCGTAGGTAAGCACGAATTGAACCCAACGACGAAGCTGATCACGGGAGGCGGAGGGCAGATCCGGCTCGGTGGTAAGATCGCCGAACTTCAGGGAACGATCGCCGGCACCAGTAACGTCGTGCTGCGCGGGGCGTTGTCCTTCGGCTCGCCTATCTCTTACATCGATATGAACGGCGGTACCGAGGGGCGGCGGCTCCTGGACTGGGTCGGAAACAATGCTACGCACAGCCCATCGATCGTCAGCAACGTACTCGAGTTGCGTTGTCCGATCCGGCATTTCGGCGTGCCCGGTTATCATCTCTTGAGCGGTGAGGGTAAAGTGCGCAACGTTGTGGACAATCTCTTCGTGATGACCAACAGTATATTCTACGTTCGCAGCAGGATGACCTTCGAGAATTTCGGGACGACGGAGGTGCATGGCCTGTCGTTCAATCTGGACTCACCTAGTGGCAGCAACGTGCCGCCGGCGATGGTGAATCAGCCGAGCGGACTATTAACGGCCACTCTGCGCACGACCACGATCAACGGTAGCGCTAAGCGCGCGTTCGAAAACTGGGGCCGCGTAGACGTGCGTTCGAATGCGACGCTCACTGTTGCCGCCAATACGCCCGTGCCGCAGTTCGACTGGACCAATGCGGCCATGACGGGCGGAACCTGGCAGGTGGCCGGGACGTTTAATTTTAATCCGGCCGATTCAAGGCCGATCAAAACAATCGGCCCGGATGCGAGTATCATCATGGAGGGGTTGAACCCGAGCTTTCCGGAGTTCGACGTCTCGACGGTGCTCGGCACCTATGGTCTGTATCACCGTTATCAGCAGGTATCCGACACCAATCTATTGCTACCGGGGGTACTCGAGTTCGGTCTGGCGGATTCCGGCACCAGCAAGGTTGACGTTGTAACGGGCATTGTCTTTGTTTCGAATGCCGTGCCGAATGTGATCTCGGGCCGGGTTGATGTGGTCGATCTCGGCCTCACCAACGGCGGGACCTACACGCTCATGAGTTGGACGGGGACCGACATCGGCGATCTGGTGCTGGGCAACGTTCCTGACAACAGGATGGAGTACCAGTTGCTCAATAATGCTACGAATGTTCAGTTGCGGATTCGACCGGAAGCCAAAGGGACGATTCTTTTGTTTGAGTAATGGGTGAGGGGACGACCGTCGTTTTCACGGTTCAGGCTTGAGGGTGCGATGGGAAGGATGGGAGCGGCACGCGAAACTTCTGCTGAACGGATCGTGTTGCTGACGTGCCGGTAAGTCTGCCTTGAACCACGGGGACCACGTCCGTTGGTTCACGGGCTTGCCCGGGGAAGGCCCGCTCATGGTATGTCGGAAACGTCACCGGCTAACATCTTCTCCAGACGGGTCAACCCCTTCCTTGCCTCCGGATCTCCCGGGATCAGCCTGAGCGTCTCGCGGAACTGATGCGCGGCGCGCTGGGGATCGTTCAGGCCGATGTACAGGGTAGCCAAGCGGCGATGCAGGTCGGGGGCGGGCCCGAGTTCGACGGCCCGCAGGTAGACGGCAATCGCTTCGTTGGTGTGGCCGATCCGATCCAGGAGGACACCCAGTTCGCGGTGCGGCATAAACATGTCGGGTTGAATGGCAATCGCGCGCTCGAAGCAGGGAATCGACTCCGCGTGCCGCCCGGTATGCACCAGGGCCAGGCCGAGGTTGACCCAGGTCTGTGTCAGGCGCGGATTGAAGCGAAGCGCGCGGCGGTAGGCCGTCACGGCGCTCTCGAAGTCACCCAGCTTTTGGCTGATGGCGCCGAGGTTGTTGTACACGGAGGGAAGAAGCGGATCGAGGCTGACGGACTTCACGAAATGGTCCCGGGCTTCCGCATAGCGCTCCTCGTTGGCGAGGACCATGCCCAGGTTGTTCCAGGGTTGTCCCGCGGCGGGATTCGCCGCGATCGCCTTCTTGAGATGGTACATCGCGCCCACGAAATCCCTGTTGCGGGTTGCCAGCGTGCCCATGTGGTTGTGTCCCAGGCCGCTGTCCGGGTTGATCGTGAGTGCCCGGATGAAAAGCGTTTCGTCGTTGCGCCAGAATCCGACCTGGCGAAAGGAGAGCATCCCAAGCCCAGTCAGCAGGATGACCACCGGGATGACGATCACGCGCCGGCTCGCGAAGGTGGCGCTGGCGCCGGTGAGGACGATGGCAGGTCCGAGCATGGCGAGATAGACGTAGCGGTCGGCAACGGTGGACCAGTTCTGAAAGCCGAAGGGGACGAGTCCGAGCAACGGTGATACGGCCGCGATGCTGAGAATCGTCGCGGGGAGCAGGAGCTTCGCCGGGCCGGACATCTTGCGTCCGGCGAACCAGGCGCCAAGCAGCAGGACGCCCGGCAGGAGCCAGTTCGCGTACGCCGACCCGTGTTGCATTACGATCTTTGGCGTGCGCCCGTAATCAGCACAGAGCCCCGCGGGCCAGAGGCCCTTGAACATGTAGAAAGCCAGCGCATCGCCGGCAATAAACGGCCGTTGCCACAACGGCGGGAGGTATAGGTTCAGCGTGTCCGGTTGAATTCGCTTTGCCATCGCAATGCATACGAAAGCCAGCGCCAGCCACGGCAGCATCAACGCCGTAGCCCGTTTCCAGTCCGTGCCCGCCGTCACCAGCAGAACGAATGTCATGAGTGGAACGACCGCCGCGCTTGGCTTGGACAAGAGACTCAGCACAAGCAGGAGAGTCGCGACTGCGTAACGAATCGCCGCTGCAATCACAGGCCCTGTTGCCGTTGTCCGTCTGTCCTGTTCCTTCATCAGCACCAGTAGCGCCGCCCCCAATCCAAAGGCATGGCTCAGCAGGCCCCTCTGCTCTGTCACCCAGCCCACGCTTTCCACCTGCAGCGGATGCAGGGCGAAGAGCAGCGCCCCGAGGCAGGCGGGCCAGGAAGAGCGAATCAGGGTACGCAGGATCCCGAAGACAAGCAGGCTGTTAACCAGGTGCAACAGGACGTTCGCCGCGCGGAAGACCCGGGGATCAGGTATAAAATCCTGACCCGGGGGGATGTTCAAGCCGCTCAGCCACGCTTCGAAGGCAAAGGCGGTGTATGCCATCGGCGCGTAGAGCTTCAGGTAGGGTTGTTTCCAGAGTACGGCCAGGCCTTCCCAACTCGGCGGATTGAGCATGGGGTTCAGGCTGATGTTCATGTGGTCGTCCCAGTTGAGCAGTTCGTAACCGATTGACCGCCCAAAGACGAGCAGGACAGCGGCGGCGATGAGGATGAGGGAAATCGCTGTGTCACGGGTACGGGGCATGGTGAGCATGGTAGGAGAATGGGAGGGGGTGCTAAAGGATAATTCTGAGCGCGTGGGCTTCCGTGGTGAATCCCCACCGAAGCCCACTCGCCCAGGGCCGATCAGTCGAAAGCGTTACTCCGTCTGTCCGCTGTCTGCAGCGCGGCCCTCGCGGCGCGTCAATGCAGTCCGAACCCGTTCATGGGCCACGCGCATATCGGAATCGTTCGGGTTTAGTTCTGCGGCTCGACGGAGAAGAGGAAGTGCGAGATCGGGGCGTTTAGCCAATTCATACAAGCGCCCCATGTTGTAGAACGGATCCGCGTAGCTGGGATTCAGTTCTGCCGCGCGCTTCAACAGCGTAATCGCCCGATCGCGATTTCCCTGGTCGGCGTAGAGCACGCCAAGATTGTTGTATGATTTGGCGTAGTTAGGATTTTCCTTTATTGCCCGTGCATAGAGCGTCTCGGCTTGTGCAAGATCGCCTCCGCGCTCGGTCGCCAGGCCAAGGTTGACCAGGAAGATTGCTTTCGGCTCGATCTCCACGGCGCGCGTGAAACGCAGTCGCGCACGGCGCAGGTCGCCGCGATCCAGCAGGAGCATGCCCAGGTTGTTATGTGCCTCCGCGTTCTCCGGATCCGTCAAGAGCGCCTGCTGGTATTGCCGTTCGGCTCCATCCAGATCGCCCATGTGCCTGAGGCTCATGCCGAGATTTACGCGTGCCTCCGCGTTGTTCGGAGCGGCGGCGATCGCGAGTTCGAGATATCTGCGCGCGTCGCTGTGTTCGCCGGCGGCAAGATGACGATTGGCAATAATGAGCAGCAGGGCAAAGCGATCCGGTGGCGGACGACCGGCGGCTGCTGCTGCTGCTGCGAGCGTCGCCTCGTCGATCGGTATCGTCGGATTCTTGCTCGAGATGACGGCAGAGGGTTGATCGCGGAGAATGTGAAGTAGTGCTGTCGCGGCGACTTTGCTGCCGTCGCTTGACGGGTGCATCGCATCACCGGTGGTATACCACTCTCGCGGGTTGATGATGCCTTCGCGTTCGCGGTGCGCCTGCAGATAAGGTGAGATTCGCACGCAGGGCAAACCGTGCATGCGGGCCAGGCGCTCGATGATCAATTCATCGCCATCGGGCACAAAATGCTCGTCCCTGATCGTGCCCGAATCGAAGTGCGGCCAGGCGACAATTGTGACGCCGAAATGATGCTGCTCGGCAAGATGACGCAGTTGAGCGAGGCCGCGTGCCACGTTTCCGTTTCCCGTCTTCTCGCGATTCCAGCGGTCCGGATCTGCCATCACGCCAAAATGGAACAGGTTAAATTGCACGCTGGCCAATCGGAAGAGATGTGACTTAAGGAACAGCGTGCGCAGCAGGTATGGATAGCGACGGTGACTGTCGATGGGCCAGGCTTCCTGGACAAAATCGTTGTAGTCGTTGGGGACGAAGACAAGCACCACGTGATCGGGCTTGAACGCGAGAGCCTTTGTTCGCAATAACTCGATCTCGGCAAGCGTGTTGTAGCCGTCTATGCCGAAGTTCAAGACCTCGGTTCCGTTGTCATCGTAAAGCTTCTCAAGCTGACGTGAAATCGTATCGTCAATGTCGCGCAGGCCTACGCCCGCGACAACACTGTCGCCGAGCAAAACAATTCGACGCACGCCGTCCGGCTTCTCAGCCGTGCGTTCTATGTCGCGTTGCCCATGCGAATTGGTGCGTGGAACGTTGACGCGGGGATCGGCACTGTCGTCGAGGTAGTTGGCCTTCAGTTCGTAGGCGAGGATCGGATTTCGCGAGCGTTTGTACGCCGTTTGTTCGGTATGCAGCACGATGGGACGGACGGCAGGAGCGATCTGAAGTGTGCGCATGACGGCTTCCCCGACGGCGATCGACAAGCCGCAGGCGAGTAGGAGGATCAGGGTTCGTTTTGACTTCGACGTCACTGGGCTGAGTGTAATTCTTTTGAGAGATTTATGAGAGCGCTATGCCGTCTTAGATGGATTTCATGAATGGGCATACCGGGAAAAGATCAGGTTTCTCCTGACATTATCTATATATAGCGCATGGACAGACATTTCGGCGCGAAAAATGACAGGTTTATATCGACTTTTCGAATTCGCTCATATATCTTCCTCTTTAGCGAATTGAATTCGAACGTCATAGTTATCAAGGAGACGAAGCTGACTGCGCGAACAACAGGCCGCCGACCCCTGCTGGCCATGACCGCTTTCCTTGCGGCGTTTCTGATTGTGCCCAGTGCGTTCGGCCTCGCGCTGACGGTCACCACAGGCGTCAACACCTTCTCGG
>CAJWTS010000038.1 GCA_913047795.1 uncultured Verrucomicrobiota bacterium
TTTCTTCAATTTACCTTCCATGCTCTGCTTGGCCAGAACGACGCGTGCACCACCTGATCGTTCCAGATCAGCGCTCCGCCCTCCGCGCTACCGGATAGTCGTAGTCGATACCCCGCACCCGGCGTATGCGCGTCTTCGCGCCTGGCGGTGAGTGCGCGGTCCAACAAGCGCCGGACGATATCGCGACCGCGCGGCGACCAGCGTCGGGTTGCGTCATCGTGCCGACCGTCGGCGCGCGTACCTCCGACCTGTGTTCCGTACGAACGACAAATCTTCGGCCAAAGTCGCGCAAAAAGTTGTGGATCGGAAAATATGTCGCAGGCCGCGACCTGGTTTCCGATCATCGCGACTGCACCTACGCTGCGCCGGGTAAGCACGGGGTCCAGAAGACGCGCAACACGGTCCAGTCGTGACACCAGTGCCGGGCTCGAGGTGAGATCGAGATAATCGCCCGTCGACGACTTCACTCTGGCATCACGCCGGCACCTGTCGATCGACTGCCAGATCGACTCTTGCGATTCGGCGCTCGCGGCTTTTCGACGCAACGCGGGGTAGACCAGCACGCGACCGGCTTTGAACGGTGCGGCGGAATCCGTCCACCGGTCGCGCTCCACACAATAAACCGGCACCCGGATGACTTCGCTACGCGGCGGCAGAAGCACGTCGTGTTGCACCATGCGATTCTGTTTCCCTCCGGCAATGACTTCGCCCGACATCAGAAAGACGTAGTTCCGATCCCGGTTCCTGACCTCAAGCCGTGGCACGCGGGCGGATCCGGCTTCACGAATATCCAGCCGACCGCGCCCGAGAGCTTCGTCCATGGTCCGGATCACGCCCGACCGCGTTCCGCGATCGACGTACAGCGGAAAGACCAACAGGGGCCCTGAATGAACAGCCTCGCCCACCCGCAGGCTACGGACCAACCGGGAGACCGCATCATCACGCGGCCGCAGGGGCGGTCGGGGCGCAACCATACGGGGTTCGATTTCGTCGCGCACCGTCGCGGAGCCGGACTCGACATAGGCCGCCCGGCCAACCGTGCCGCTCAGAAGCAACAGCCCTATGGCACCGACCTGCAGAACACGATTTGGGAAAACGTCCATATGATAGATTGGACGCTGCGCGACGGCAAATTGTTCCCAAGAATCCTGCCGCGAGGCAAATGGCGGACGGACGAGCACTACACAGTGCATCACCCGTCAAGATACAGATTAAGGATTCGGCATGACGGGGGATTGTCGCTGCGAGATAAGCACGAGGACCGTGACGCGGCCCTTGAGCCTTTGAAGTGCCAGCGAATTCGTCACCGGCTTGCCGTCGATTCGAGACAGGCGGCACTCCCCATGTTGCGCCAGGGCCTGGACCAATCGGCTCAATTTCGATGGCTCAAATTCACCGATCACGATCGTCCGGCTCACGGCATACTCAACTGAGGCGTGGCCCGCGGCAATCTCGCGGTCTCCGCTGTTGTCCGCTCCCGGCACTCTAAATCCCACCGCAGCACGCGAAATGGCACCGAGATCCGGTCCGGCAACCTCCAGCACAACAACCTGCGGCATCGCGCTCGCGTCCTGATCGGAAACGGCTGCTTGCGCCGACGCCTTGCGCAACTCGAGGGCCTCGTCCGATCTCAACGCCGTGATCGTCCGTCTTTTGCGGACAGCGACCTCCGGATCGGACGCCACGGGTTTCGGAGACGCAGGCGGTTCCGGGACCTTATCCAGCTTCACTTTCTTCCCCTCCGCCGCCGATTGCGCCGCCGATTGCGCCGCCACGATCTCGCCCAGAGAATCCGACGGTTCGCGACCTTCGAAATCCTCCACGACATCATCACCAAATCGGACGCGCCCCCCGGCATTCTCATCGGCCCCAATCTCACCCGCCAGCCGGTCCTGAGTCTCGCCCCGCTCGCCCTCCCGAGACGCGTCCCGCTCATCCATTTCGTTAAGCCTTGCACTCTCCTGCCAGATCGCGCCGTTCTCGGCACCTGCGCGAGCCATCGACTTGCGCTCCACCAGCGCGTCGCGCGCGCTCCGCTCCACGTCGAAATGACGCAGCTTCTCTTTCTGGCGCGGTGCCCGAACGGCCGGTGCCGGGGACGCCGGTGTACCCTCTTCCTCCAGATTTACATCCGCCGCGAACATCGAAGATGCCGAAATCTCATTCTTACCGGACACCTCGGAATCAAAAGCCGCCGCGGCCTCGGCTTGCACAGGTGGCTCCGGTCGCGCGGCCTCTTGTTCCCGTCGTGATCCGAGTTCCGTGTCGGATAGCGGATCGACACGATCCATTTCGAATCCGAAGCGCACCACGATCAGCAGCATCGCTGCCGCCGCGACCAACCGCGCCTGGGGAAGGCTGAACCAGTGAATAATCCCGCGACCGGCCTGCGAAGCATCTAACTCTCCGCGTACCTTCGCGAGGAGGTCCGCCGGTGGCTCAACCTCATCCAGCGCCTGCAAGTGGGCCACCGTGCGCTGCAGTTCGGTGTATTCCGCGCGGAGACTCGCATCCGCATCCAGTGCCGCATCCAGCCGCGCACGATCCTCATCGCGTAGATCACCATCGATCGCAGCGGACATCAGTTCACGAAGGTCGTCGTTATTCATAGGAGGCCCCTTAATCGATCCCGCACCATGCCCCGCCCCCGCGCGATCCGAGATTTAACCGTTCCCATCGAACATGCCATCGCCTCGGAAATATCCTCGTAACTCAACCCCTGAATATCCTTCATGACGACCGCCGTGGCAAAATCATCCGGAATGTCGCGCAAGGCCTTATTCACTGCCTCCGCAATATCACCATGCTGTGCGCGATCACGCGGTCCAAACCCAGGATCGACGGGATCCATGCCACGCTCGTCTTCACCATTCCCGATGTCCAATACCTGCAACTCGACCTTGCGTCGCACCAGTTTTCTGCGCTGATTACGGCACATATTTGAGGCAACGGCGTATAGCCAGGTTGCGAATCTGGCTTCCCCCCGAAATTTATCGATGGAACGGTACACCTTCACAAATGTCTCCTGTGTCGCATCTCCGGCCTCCTCATAGCTTGACAGCATTCGATACGCCAGGTTGAAGACCGGCCTCTGAAATGTCTTCACCAGCTCGTCGAATGCGGCCTCATCGCCGCCCTTAAAAAGGGACACCAGCTCGGCAACGCGCACATGGTCAATAGCATTGGACATCAGAAGTTCCCAAATTGTTCCCGCAGAACGTTCCCACGTCAATAGATCAGTGAAAGTCGGACGGCCAGGCCGCGCTCCTCCCGATCAGCACCCTTGACCGGCCACGCCCCACATGCAAACATTTCAAGATGAGCACACAGGCACTGAATCGGCCGGATTGGGATACTTATTTCATGGATATCGCCCGTGTCGTCGCGCGCCGCAGCAACTGCAGTCGCCGCCAGGTGGCCGCTCTGGTCGTCAGCGAACGACGTATCATCTCAACCGGATACAACGGCACGCCGCGCGGTATTCGCAACTGTTTCGAGGGCGGCTGCGCCCGCTGCGCCTCGGACTCCCCCTCCGGCACCGATCTGGGCGAATGCATCTGTTCTCACGCCGAAGAAAATGCGATTACGCATGCCGCATACTACGGCACCGCACTTCAAGGATCATCCATATATATAACGCTCAGCCCATGCCTTTTCTGCGTTAAACTGATTATCAATTCCGGCATGGTGGAAGTTGTCTATGAGGAGGACTACCAATTCAGCGAACAATCGCTGGCCCTTCTCAAGGAAGCCGCGATCCCCATACGCCAATACGAAGCATCTTGAGATCGGGGCCGATTTACTCCAATGAAGTACCGCCTCACATGTCCGTCGATCTATTCCTGAAGCACAATCGGGTCCACCTTCCTGGCGCCTTCTCCCGCGATCTCGCCGAGGAATGGGTCGCGGAAACATTCCGACGACTGGAGATCGACGAGCACGACCCCGAAACATGGCCGAGCAAGGCCTCCTTCCCGACGCCTCCCCTGGAGATCCCTCTCCCGAAACTCGCGCCAAAAGCATGGCAACTCATCTGCGAGATACTCGGTGGACACGATGCCGTGGACCCGCGATCGATTGGCATCGTCAATAAATTCAGCTTTAACTTTAAGCGTGGAGCAGACGAACGATGGCGGCGTCCTTCACGTCGCCGACCGGGCTGGCATAAGGACGGGTGGTTCTTCAGGCATTTTATCGATAGCCCGGAGCAGGCATTGCTCGTCCTTCTTGTCTGGCGTGACATTCTGCCACGCTCCGGGGGAACCTTCTATTCTCCCGACTCGGTGCGCCATATCGCACGCGCTCTCAGACGTCACCCCGAAGGCCTTCATCACGGCCACCAATGGAACAAATACATCCACCGCTGTTGGAACTTTAAAGAAGTAACAGCGAAAGCGGGCGACATCCTGATCCTCCACCCATTCACGCTGCATACGTCCTCGAACAACCCGTCAGGCCGAATTCGCGTTATGCACAACAAGTGCATTTCACTCAAACAACCCATGTGTTTCGATCGTCCCGACGGTCGCTATTCACCATTGGAACGCAGCATCCTGAAAGCACTCCGTGTTGAGCGGCTCGACTACCGAATTACGCGAACACGACGGCGCAGTTCAGGCGGCAGCCCCATGCCCGACGTAGATGGGGCCGATGACCCCTATGCCTGGACCGCGGATACCAATGACTTATCCGCCGCCAACACGACAGCGGCTGCTCCCTCGCCTGGCTGACTATTACGGTATCAACCTCACCCGCGCCGCCAACCAACGCCATTCGGGCCTGTCCCGATACTCGTTAGCACCTGTCCATTAAACCGGCAGCGCATTCGTCAATATGGGCCATTCTGTCCCGCATACCCGCGGCACAGGGAAATCCAATAGTGCCTTAATGGCACATATATATCAATGTCAGATCTAGGGCCTACATCATAACCAGCCTATTTAGTTGTGTTACATGTTTCTTCCCCGTAGATCGGAGTCGGTCGGCACGGTTGATGCTATTACATTGCATGACGATACGAAAACATAAACCAAACAGCGAAAGGAAACAGCAATGTCACTCGTTAAATATAGACCCACCCGATACGTCGAACCTTTCAGGAATCTTTTTAACCTGGAAGATGATATTGAGCGCCTATTCGGGCCTTCACGTGGAGACGTGGCACGCGTCGCATGGAATCCGGCGCTGGACCTCCAAGAGGAGAAGGACACATATGTCGTGAAAGCTGAGCTGCCGGGCCTTGAGAAGGACCATGTCAGCATCACGATGGATGCCGATGTGCTCACACTGAAAGGCGAGAAGAAGCAGGATAAAGCAGCGGAAGACAACAATGTCTACCGCAATGAGCGGTATTATGGCGCGTTCCAGCGCAGCATCCGTTTCGCATCGGAGGTAAAAGCCGACAAGATCACGGCCGAGTTCAAGAACGGGGTTCTGACCATCACGCTCCCCAAGAGCGAGGCAGTCAAGCCGAAGGAGATTCCGGTTACAGTCGCGTAATCAAGCCGCCTGGGGCGCTCCAGTCGATCTCTCCTCTCACGGTGAAATGTGAGCGACATCGGGGCGCCCCGATTGGAAACCTCGATGGCGATCGGCCACACCCTATCAAGCGGACCGTGATCAACGAGGTTGTAGCCGGTTCGAACGCAGCACTGGCCGGCATCCGGGGAACGCGACCGGGTCAATTGAGTGACATCATCATCGAGATCGACGGCAAACCCATTACAACGGAAACGGATCTGCGCAACTTTCTGCATGGACGCAAAGACGGTGACAAGATCAGCATTGTCTTCATGCGGGGCAACGAAAAGAAGCACAAGGCGGTGGCACTGAAGACGCTCGAATGATCCCGGCGCATGGCCGACCCGAGGAGGTAAAATGAAAACGGACAATTTGACACAAAAAGTACAGGAGGCCCTGCAGACGGCCCAGACGCTCGCCCTGCGCCAAAACCACCAGGAGATCGACGGCGAACACCTTTTCCTGGCCCTGCTTGAGCAGGAAGAGGGCCTAACTCGCTCTATTCTGGAACGCGCCGGCAGCGCACCATCTTCCCTGCGCATTCCAATCGAAAAAGATCTGGAACAACGTCCGCAGGTAACTGGCTCATCCACCGAGGCGGATAACATCTACGTCACGCAGCGGCTGAACAAACTGCTAGCCCAAGCCGCTGACGAAGCGAAGGGACTGAAGGACGAGTACGTCTCGGTGGAGCATCTGCTGCTCGCGTTCTGTGACGAAGGGCCGGAGACAATCATCGGCAAGGCCCTGGCGGAACAGTCTTTCACACGCGAACGCCTGCTGGAGGTATTGGCCGCGGTGCGTGGAAACCAGCGCGTCACAAGCGCGAACCCCGAAGAGGCCTACGAGGCTCTCGAAAAATACGGGGTCGATCTTGTTGCGCTTGCACGCCGCGGCAAACTGGATCCCGTCATCGGGCGCGACACCGAGATCCGCGGCGTCGTTCGCATCTTATCACGCAAGACCAAGAACAATCCGGTTCTCATCGGCGAACCCGGCGTCGGCAAAACCGCAATCGTCGAAGGATTGGCCCACCGAATCGTGAGCGGCGATGTTCCCGACGGATTGAAGGATCGCACAATCTTCGCCCTTGATATGACCTCCCTCATGGCCGGTGCCAAGTACCGCGGGGAATTCGAAGAACGACTGAAAGCCGTGTTATCCGAGATCAAGGCCGCCGCGGGTCGCATTCTGCTCTTTATCGACGAATTGCACACCATTGTCGGTGCCGGGAAAACCGAAGGCTCGACCGACGCCGGCAACATGCTCAAGCCTATGCTCGCCCGCGGCGAACTGCATTGTATCGGCGCAACGACGCTCGACGAATATCGTAAGCATCTCGAGAAGGACGCCGCGCTGGAGCGCCGCTTTCAGCCGATCATCGTTGATGCCCCTTCCGTCGAGGACACGATTTCCATCCTGCGTGGGCTCAAGGACCGCTTCGAGGTTCACCATGGTGTTCGCATTCAGGACGCCGCTCTCGTTTCATCGTCTGTGCTCTCGGATCGCTACATTTCCGATCGTTTTCTGCCGGATAAGGCTATCGACCTGATGGACGAAGCCTGTGCGTCGATACGTACGGAAATGGATTCCATGCCCGCCGAGTTGGACGAATCGACCCGCAAGATCATGCGGCTTGAGATTGAAGAGACTGCACTCAAGAAGGAAAAAGATAAGCCCAGCAAAGATCGACTCGCTGCCCTGCGCAAGGAACTCGTAAACCTCAAGGAGAGCTCAAACGCCATGCGCGTGCAATGGGAGGCCGAGAAAGCCGCGATCGACGATGTACGTGCCCTGCGTGAGCAGATCGAAGAGGCGCGACGCGCATCTGAGGAAGCCGAACGCGCCTATGACCTGGACCGTGTCGCCAAGCTGCGCCACGGCGAGATTCCGAACCTGGAGAAACAGCTTTCCAATATGGAGACGATGCTCACGGAAAACGATCGTCCCACACTCTTGCGCGAAGAGGTCACGGAAGAGGAGATCGCCGATGTCGTTGCACGCTGGACCGGCATTCCCCTGCGTCGACTGCTCGAGGGCGAACGCGAAAAACTCCTGAAATTAGACGAAGAATTGCACCACCGCGTTATCGGGCAGGATGAGGCCGTGCAGGCGGTCTCCGATGCCGTGATACGCGCACGGGCGGGCATCCGAAATCCGCAGCAACCAATCGGTTCGTTCATCTTTCTTGGACCAACCGGCGTCGGGAAGACCGAACTTGCCAAGTCATTGGCCGCGACCCTATTCGATACCGAAACGAACATGGTCCGCCTCGACATGAGCGAATACATGGAGAAGCATGCCGTATCCCGATTGCTCGGAGCCCCTCCGGGGTACGTCGGCTACGAGGAAGGCGGTCAGCTTACCGAGGCGGTGCGCCGCAAGCCCTATAGCGTGGTCCTGATCGACGAGATCGAGAAAGCCCACCCGGACGTATTCAATGTCCTGTTGCAGGTTCTCGATGACGGACGACTGACCGATGCCCAGGGGCGCAGCGTCGACTTCAAGAATACGATTATCATCATGACGAGTAATATCGGATCGTCAACCCTGCTTGAAAGCATTGACGCTAACGGTAATCTATCGGACTCCGCGCGTGATGTGGTACTGGCCGAACTGCGCCGAAGTTTCCGCCCCGAGTTCCTGAATCGGGTCGACGAGACGGTCCTGTTCACGGCGCTGACACGAGACGAGATCAAGCGAATCGTTCAACTGCTGGTGGATGATCTCGCCCAACGACTCGCCACCCGCGAAGTGGTATTGGACCTGACCGATTCCGCGAGCGATTTCATTGCGCGCAAAGGTTATGACGCTGTCTACGGCGCGCGCCCGCTCAAACGCTTCATTCAACACGAACTGGAGACACCCATCTCGCGGATGCTCATCGCGGGGGAAATCGGCGAGTCCGCCCAGGTCCGCGTCGATGCAACTGGCGAAACGTTGAACCTGACCACGGTCGAGTAAATATCGGCCGAGCGACTCACGGCGTCCCCGCTGACCCCTCTATTTCTGGTCTCCAGGCTGTCGGTTAACATTGGTAGTGGGCACCCGCTCGGTTGGGATATTGGTCCGAACGACATGATCAACGCTTTCGTCCGCGTCCGACGTCAGGATTTCCGAGGGATGGCGTGGCGGCACTTGCGGCTGCACGATTAGATCATCGGTCTTTGCCATCCCCGGGCGCGTCGCCTCTCGACTATGCCTCTCCGTCTGCACCGTACGCGAACTCGGACCGAGAATGAACACGGGCGGGCGGCGCGGCGTGTGCATCTTCGGGCGACGGGTTCGAATGTCCGCCACGGGACGGTTTCGGACCACGACGCCCTTCTGCGTTACTCCCGACTCTTCGACGGTCTGGCAGCCGGACCCCAGCCCTGCGATGAAACACGTCAGCAACCCGGCCCTGATCCCCATGCCTAACAGACGCACGAAAAATCTCTCAATGCGCATCGAGCCAATTTTTACCTTCCCCCATTTCAACCACAATCGGGACCTTCATCGGCATCGCGTTCTTCATACCATTTTCAACAATCGGCAGAACCTCGTCGCGCTCCTTCTCAAAAAGCTCGAAGACAAGTTCGTCATGCACCTGCATGATCATTTTCGTTTCGTAGTCGCCGGATGAGAGCTCCCGGTCAATCTGCACCATGGCCAGCTTGATCATGTCCGCCGCCGAGCCCTGAATGGGCGAGTTGATCGCGTTGCGCTCGGCAGCCGTGCGCGTCGTATTGTTGTCGGACGTAATGTCGCGCAGGTAACGCCGCCGGCCTGTTATCGTTTCAACGTATCCATGTTCGCGCGCAAACTCGATCGTAGCGTCCATATATTTACGTACGCCCGGATATTCAGCAAAGTACCCTTCGATGATTTCGGCGGCCTCGAAGCGCGACACATCCAGGCGTTGCGCCAATCCAAACGCCGAGATGCCATAGATGATACCGAAGTTCACCATCTTGGCCGTACGCCGCATATCGTCGGTCACGTCGTCAACATCGACGTCGTTTACTTTCGCGGCAGTCACGGTATGGATATCCACCTCATTCACGAACGCCTCGAGCATGGCCTTGTCGCCGCTCAGTTCAGCCATGACTCGTAGTTCAACCTGCGAATAGTCAGCCGAGAGCAGGACGACGCCCTTCCCTTTTGCGACGAAGGCCTTGCGCACTTCCCGGCCACGGGCGGTTCGAATCGGGATGTTTTGAAGATTCGGACCATGCGATTGCATACGGCCGGTGACGGCGACCGCCTGGTTATACGTCGTGTGGATGCGTCCGCTCTTCTTGAAGACGGCGTTCGGCAGGGCGTCGACATAGGTCGACTTCAGCTTGGTCATCATGCGGTAATCGAGAATGGACTGCGCGATTTCGTGCCGCACCGCTAGACGGCTCAGGATCTGCTCGTTCGTCTGGTATTGCCCGGTCTTGGTCTTCTTCGGCTTCTCATCGAGTTTCATCACATCGAAAAGAACTTCACCGAGCTGTTTGGGCGAGTTGAGATTGAACTCACTGCCGGCCGTCGCATAGATCCGCTTCTGCAGCGCGGCGATGTCGACAGCAAGCTCAGCCGAATAGTCGGCCAACGTCTTGCGGTCCACGCAGACACCGTGCGACTCCATACCGACCAATACCGGAATCAGTGGTGCTTCGACCTCGTAGAAAACTTTCTCGCTATTGGATTCCTTTAGCTTCTCCCTGAACAGGCCGTACAGGCGCAGAGTCACGTCCGCATCCTCTGCGGCGTAGTCCGCCACTTCCTTGAGGTCGGCATCCGCAATGCTCTTTTGCTCCTCGCCCTTCTCTCCGATCAAGGCACTGATCGGCACAGGCGCATAGGAAAGATAGACATTCGCGAGATAGTCCATGCCGTGACGCATCTCCGGCTCGATCAGGAAATGCGCCAGCATGGTATCGAAAAGCTTGCCACGCACGTGCACGCCGTTCCAATGCAACACACCCACATCGAACTTGATGTTGTGCCCGATCCACTCCCGACTTTCGTCTTCAAAAATCGGCTTCACTTCCGCGATCAGGGCATCATAGTCCTTCGCGTCAGCTGGAAACGGCAGGTAGGTTCCCGTATGCGGCTTGAAGCTGAAGGCGATGCCGACAATGCGGTCGACCTTAACGTCCAGGCCGGTCGTCTCGATATCGAAACAAACCGGCTTCTCCTTCTTCAACCTCGCCAATAGCTTCTTCTTTTCCTTGGCCGTCGTCACGCAACCGTAATCGTGCTTAACCGTGTCAATCGTGTCGTAGCGCGATTCGGCATCAGCGTCTCCGTCCTCCGTGCTGAAATCAAGATCGCCCTGCACGGCCGCGCCCCCACTGTCGCCAAAGATGCGTTTCGCCAGCGCACTGAATTCGTACTCCTCGAACAGGGCCTTCAATTTTGTATCGTCGACGGGCGAAAGCGCCAGGTCCTTTAGACTCACATCCAGCGGCACATCCCGCACAATCGTCGCAAGCCGCTTGGAAAGCAGTGCCGATTCGACGTTCTGCTCAACCTTCTCCTTCTGCTTCCCCTTGAGTTTTCCGCTATTTTCGAGAAGCCCTTCCACGCTTCCGAACTCGGCGATCAATTTCTGTGCCGTTTTTTCGCCGACACCGGGTATACCCGGAATATTGTCCGATGCGTCACCGGCAAGCCCAAGAATATCGATCACCTGATCAACGCGTTCGATCCCCCACTTTTCCAGGACCTCCGGCACCCCCATGATCTCCGGCACCTCGCCGGCCCTGCCCGGCTTCATCACGTAAACTCGCTCATCGACCAGCTGCGCAAAATCCTTATCCGGAGTCACCATGTAGACCGTAAAGCCTTCCGCCGCCGCCCGATCCGCGACGGTGCCCACAATATCGTCCGCTTCGAATCCCTCCAGGGACAGGATCGGGATATTCATCGCCGCCGTGATGTCCTTGGCAGGCTGGATCGCGCTCGCGACGTCCTCCGGAATGGCCTCGCGATGAGCTTTGTATTCCTTGAATTCCTTGTGCCGGAATGTGGGCCCCTTCACGTCGAACGCAACACCGATGTGGGATGGGGATTCGCGCTCAAGAATCTGGAGCAGGGTCGTGGTATAGCCAAAGATTGCCGACGTATTGACACCGGATGAAGTCAGGCGCGGATTCCGCAGGAAGGCGAAATAGGCGCGGAACAGGAGCGGCATCCCGTCGATCAGAACCAGTTTCTTTTCTGCCTCGGCCATCACTCAGATCTTATACATCGCCGTCAAGCTATAACCAAGTGAATTGCCCGATGCCACCGCTGCAGCTGCGCCCGCCGGGCCACTCTCGCTCAGTCGTCCGACTTGAGGACCAGTGTCACCGTCACGGGTAGATGATCAGAGAAACCCGTCACGTAGACACGCCGCCCAAGGTCACGCTGGAACACTTTACGAAAAGCGAGCGGAAACCCTTCCTCGTCCAGCATCCTCGGGCTACGGACGACCGCGTACGAACCCGGTTTAACTTTCCAACCCGAGCCACCGTACGTCACGGACTCGCGATCGAGTAAGGCGCGCGAAACGCTCATGCCGTCGAACGAATTCCATCTCTCGCCACGACGATAGTAAAACGTGCCCTGTTCCTCCGCAGGAATCACCCCGTGCATATTAAAAAGCAATCCATCCTCCGACGTAAGCACCGCCTCTCGATCCGTGATACTGCGCAGTCGTTTCTGAATCAATTCCGCCTCGTGATCCACATTGAAATCACCGACCACGAGTATCGCCGCGTTTGTTCGCCTGCTCAGGATCTCGTCGACAGCGTTCCGTGCGGCGACGGCCTGCCGACTGCGCAGCTGCGCGCCGACCTCCTTGTCACCCCACTGCGACTTCCAATGATTGACCAATATCGTGAACGCATGACCCGCCAGGTCGAAATCGGCTATCATAATGTCACGTTGACGCTCCACAGGTGTTATCCACCGAACAGCTCGTGGCTCGATGCGCGACATAATCGCGATATCGATCCCGCGATGATCCTGACCCTCACGGTGTTGGATGTACTCGAATCCGCCACGGCCGACGTCTCCCAGCGCGCGATTCAGATCCTCCAATACCTGCCGATTCTCCAATTCTTCCAGGCACAGGATATCGGGGTCAACAGCCGTAATGACGTCTGCCAGGTGGGTCAACTTCTGCAGGTATCGCGCCTCGGTCCAGCTACGCCAGCTGCGCGGGCTGAATTCGTCATCCCCTTCGTTATCCGGATCATCCTCCGCATCAAAAAGATTTTCTACGTTCCACTGCACAACGCGAAGATCATCGTCTCCACGGTCCGGGACATTGACCTCGAATGACGCGAGCGCATCAGCAACACCTTCGTCCTCCGCCGGTCCCGCCATCTCCTGCAGCGACGTCAGTGCCAGTGCCACGACGGCAACCGTTCCAGCGGCAATCCAAATGATTTGAGCTTTCATCAGTGTGTTAGGCGACAAGGGATCGTACCAGATACGAGATGATTACACCGCGCAAATATCCACGCGGCAATCATGCTGAAATTCGCCACCCCCGCTGCGCCAATCGCCGTTCGCAATCCAGCATAAGTCGTGGATACAACCCGGCAACAGGGACAGCGTGCGGTGAAATTCACGGCGGCGGTACGCCGTGCCGAGCATTTGCCTGGTTATTCCGTGCTGTTCGTGGCAACGATGCGATAATAGATCATCTTCCAATTTGAATGTGGCATGGCATCACGAAACAGGTTCGTGCCCGCTCCGGCGACTGCTATTGTGCCGGTGGCAAATACCCAGCCACCGCCTTCGGCCAGCAGGTTGGTTGAACAATCAACACGAAATGGCGATAAGTCGGTGTTATCGAGGGCGGTCATCCACGAGACCTGGTTTGTCTCCCCTGCGCGCTGAACGGCAATAATCCGGAAGACATTGTTGCTGTCTGTGGGATCGGTTCTGGCGACGTATTCAAGATAGTCCGTATGCCCGTCACTGTCCCAGTCACTGCCGCCGTCGGAGATCTCCACGAGATTGCCGACATACTTCCTTTCCCAGGCATCCGGGATATTGTCCATATCAGCGTCAAGCGTATCCCATAGCCATAAGTTGCCGGACATGGCGATTAACGAGAACAGGTTGAGGGAATCTTCATAGTAAAGTTCATTACGGGATATGGAATAGGTGAAGGTATCGTTGAGCCACTGTTGATTTGTGACAATCATAGCGGCGACACCAATGGGGGAAATGAACGCCGCCGTATCGTAGTTGTTGCCGGCGATATTACTCCCATCGAGCTTATATCCGCCCTTGAAGTTGGCTGGGGCGGCATGTGTGTTTGTTACCCACGGCATGAGGCTGGCCATGATACTCCGGGCTCTGTCATCGTTGTAGTACAGGGCTGAACAACTGATACGCCAAGGGTCACGGCAGGCATTATAATAGTAGCGACCGTCATTGGGCCCCTCCAGGAAGAAGGCTGGCGCAGGGGCCCAGCTGCTGCCGTTTGTTACTGCAAAATCGGGCAAAAGACCTGTCCCTGCCGCGTAATCAGCCTGTAGTTGTTCAAGTATGGCGTAGCACTTGTTTTCCACATTGGTCCACAGCCCGTCGCCCGTGGCCAGGTAGAAGCTGCGGAAGTGCGTTCCGATAAAGTCGGACGTTCGCGTCTGCCCCTCCACGATGTTCCAGTCGCCGAGACGAACGGAGTAATCCGCCCGAATGAGCGATGTTGCAATATTGTGGATGATATTGGTGGCCTCCCGGAAATAGTTTGTTTGCCCCCACTGGATGTAGGCCGTCAGTAACGCCATGGCCAGGTCGATGTCACCGTCCGTGGCGCAATCATCATTACGGGTGATTTCATCGGGGTACACTTTCCACTCCATCAGATTCGCGTTGATGCTGGAAGGATATCGTTTCCGAAAACGATTCAGACCGTCGAAATACTGTTTCGCATTCGGGTCGGCGCCGGCCATTAGCGCCGTAAGGAGCATGCCGTAGCCCATGGCTTCGGATACGGTCGCCCCGCCTCCGTCGTAGTTGATTTTGTAATCTCCCGGGACGGTGGTGGATTCCATCATGTAATCAGCAATCCAGTTGGTGTAGAAATTGAACACGGCCGTATTCATGTCGGCCTGAGACCGGTCATTCGGCTTGATTCCAAAACACGGCGTATTGCCCGCTTGAGGGAATGGCCGGTTCGTTTCCGCCAACAGTTCCGGTTTCAACAGGCAGAAAAGCAGAATGCAGGCGAGAAGGATGGAACCACATCTTCCCTGAGATCTTCCCTGAGGCATCGTCTCCATCATTGATCGAACAGCCTGTTGTCGCTGAATTGCGTTACGATACGAATAGCCGCAGAAATATAAAAACAGACGGATGCCGGAACCTGCAGCGGATCCGACAGCATGCGTTCGTAGCTGTGATTAAGCTTCTCGACGAATTCCGCCCCGGAAAACTCGAGCAGTTGTCACGCATCGCGCAGGAAACATTATATCGCGCCTGTTACCATGGATCAATCATGAATGCGATGGGCCGAGTCTGCCACGACGTGTTGCGCGAGACATTGGGGCCATGGAGCGGAGGACCACCGACATGAGATGGCAACCTGAACCATATAACCAGGCGTTCTCCGACTCGGGCCAGGCAACGCCTTCTTTAACGACGTTGAGCGAATCGATCCTGACGGGTGCCCCGATCAAGGTTCACCCGTTCGATTCGTACCGCCAGGAACACACATGGCGGCACGAGAAAGGGGTGGAGCGGGAGACCGGAATCGAACCGGCGACGTTCAGCTTGGGAAGCTGACATTCTACCGCTGAATTACTCCCGCAGATGAAGGGAGCAGCTTATCCGAATATCCGCACGAATCAAGCGGGATCGATCATCTCACCGAGAAGACCGAAACGTTCGTCGATCTGCTCGGCCGTGAGCTTAGCCAGACGGTCGAGGCCGAACTGCTCGACACCGAAGGAGGCGACCACGCTGCCGTAGAGCAACGCCTCGCGCAGGTCCACCGTGTCGTGCCGGCGCGCACGCGCCAGGGCACCCATGAAACCACCCGCAAAGCAGTCGCCTGCACCCGTGGGATCCTCAAAGTGATCGAGCGGAAAGGCCGGGGCCATAACGACCGTGTCCTGTGTGAACAATAGTGCCCCATGCTCACCCTTCTTGAGGACAACATAGCGCGGCCCCAGCTCGAGAAGCGCGCGGGCGGCCTTGACCGCATTGGCCTCCCCCGTCAACAGGCGCGCTTCGGAGTCGTTGAGCGTCAGGAGATCGACACGCGAGATGACCTTCATCAGATCGTCACGCGCGACATTGATCCAAAGATCCATCGAGTCAGCCATGATGAATTGCGGGTTCTTGATCTGGTCCAAAACGTGCAACTGCAAATCGGGTGATATGTTACCCAACAAGACATAGGGCGTCGCGCGGTAGGCCTCGGGGAGGTCGGGCGAAAAGTCGGCGAAGACGTTAAGGTCCGTGGAAATCGTATCCCGGTTGTTCATGTCGTCGTGATAGACGCCCGACCAGCGAAAAGTCTCGCCGGGCACAACCTGCAGGCCTTCGAGATCGATCCCGAACTGCCGGTAGAGGGCCATGGACGCATCGGGAAAGTCGTTACCCACCACGCCGACCATGCCAACACTGGTGAAGTACGAGGCAGCTGCACAGGCATAACTGACCGAACCGCCGAGCACATCCTCACGTTTCGCCGTCGGCGTACCGATCGTATCGATGCCGATCGAGCCCACCACCACGAGTTGCACCTCAGCCACTCTTTCGCTCCGATACGATTTCAGTCACGTTCACCGTTACACTCCCAACGTCGGTGATACCCAGGCCCTCGGTCATGTTCTTGCGCACCTGCTCCTGCATCAATTCGCACACGTCCCGTATGTCCGGACCCGCCTTGACGCGCACATCCACCACGACGTCGATCACGTTCTTGTTCGGGATAATGCGCGGCCGCATAGATACGACCGATGCGAACTCAGCCTGCAGCTTCGACAGGAAATCGGCAATGCCCCGGGTGCTGATGCTTACCGCGCCGGAGTCGTTAGGAAAGGAGAGGATCTGCTCGCCGCCCGAGCTCCGCACCCCGGTCGTGAGATGGACGAGCGCCAAGCCGAACAGAACAACGGCCGCCAGGATAACAGCCCAGCGATTATCGTACAGGCAAAGCGTGAGATCGCCCCACCAGCCCGCCGGTCCCATTCCCCGGAAAATGATGTACAAGCTGCCGACAAAAGCAGCGCCAAGAATCAGGGCGATGGAGATGCGATGCGCAAGCAGTTTCATGCCTTCGTCCCGGCTGCACGATCCACCAGCCCATCAAGCGCCATGCGATAACCGATCGAACCGAACCCCATAATCTGGCCCACGCAGACCGGCGCGGTCAGGCTCTGGTGCCGAAACTCCTCACGGGCATGCGTATTGGAGAGATGCACCTCGACACAGGGCAAATCGACGCCGGATATCGCGTCCCGGATCGCCACACTCGTGTGCGTATACGCAGCTGGATTAATGATAATGGCATCGAACGTCCCCCTACTGCTGCCAATACGGGCCACAATCTCGCCCTCGATATCGGATTGAAAGCATTCCAACTCCACGCCCTTACTGCCGGCGTGCGCACGCAACGCCTCCATCATCTCGTCCAGCGTCTGCGCGCCGTAGACATCGGGCTGGCGCGTGCCGAGCAACCCCAGGTTTGGGCCATTTATGACGAGCACATTCATGGGGGCATTATTGGCGGGCCGGGGCCGAGTGTCGAGTTTCGAGTGCGAGGGATGAGAACGAGGGATGATCGATTGCGGCGCCTGGCATCGGGAAAACCGAGCAAAAAATGGCCAGCACCGCCATCGACGACGCAGCGACGGTCTCACGCCGGACGCGAAGGCAACAGACCTTGCGGAGACCAATGGACAAGCTTAACTGAATCCGACTGAGGCTCTTGACGATTCTGAATCCGTTCGCAAGTATGCGTCTATGAGCAAACAATCCAACATCATCGTTTTCTTCACCGATCAGCAACGCTGGGATTGTAGCGGGCTGCACGGTAATCCGCTGGACCTGATGCCGAACTTTGACCGGGTGGCGCAGGCCGGCACGCATGTCTCGAAGTTCTTCACCTGCCAGCCCGTATGCGGACCGGCTCGCTCTTGTCTCCAGACCGGGCAATACGCCTCCGTCAATGGGACATGGCGTAACGGCATCCCGCTGACACGCGAGGTACCACCCCTGGCGCGCTACTTCAACGAAGCCGGTTACCAGACCTCCTACATCGGCAAATGGCACCTCGCCGATGCGCGCGAGGGGCCGGTTGAGCCGAATGCACGCGGCGAGTACCAGGACTGGCTCGCGTCCAATGTGCTGGAATTCACCTCGACCGACTACGAGACCTTTCTCTACGATAACGACGGGACTGAGGTGAAACTACCCGGCTATCGCGTTGACGCGATGACGGATGCGGCCATCCGCTATATCGACACGCACCAGGACGACCCGTTCCTGCTCTACTTGAGTTACATCGAGCCGCATCACCAGAATCATATCGACGACTACCCGGCCCCCGATGGTTACCGCGAGCGCTATACCGGCCGCTGGATGCCACCCGACCTTGCAGCACTGGGCGGAACAAGCGACCAGCACCTGGGCGGCTATTACGGCATGGTCAAACGGCTCGACGAGGCCTTCGGCCGCATCATGGACGCGCTGAAATCATTGCGCATGGCGGAGGACACAATCGTGGTCTTCATCAGTGACCATGGCTGCCACTTCAAGACGCGCAACAGTGAGTACAAGCGTTCATGCCACGAAAGCTCGCTGCGCGTGCCCTGCCTCATGCACGGCGGCCCCTTTAAGGCGGGCGGAAAGATTGACGAACTGGTCAGCCTGATCGACATCCCCCCTACCCTGCTCGATGCGGCCGGGATCGATGTTCCCGATCACATGCAGGGCCGCTCGGTGCTACCGCTGATCCAGCGCGATCCACATGTCGAATGGCCACGGGAGGTATTCTTTGAGACGAGTGAAGCCGAGATCGGGCGCGGGATCCGCACCGAACGATGGAAATACCATGTCACGGCGGCCGCGGAAGATGCCGATGATAAGGGCGGCGCCGATGCCTACACCGAAGCGTTCCTCTACGACCTGCAAGGCGATCCGCACGAGCTGAAGAATCTCGCCGGCTGCACAAGCCATCGCGAGTTAAGCGACATCCTCAAGGAACGACTGTTGGCTCGCTTCGACGCACTGGGGCAACCCCGGCCGACGATCCGGGATGCCGAACCCTTCAACGGCGGACAGCGCAGCGTCAGTTTGGGCGAACTGGAGTCACTGGGCTTCAGCGTTGATAGCCCGTCAGCCGGGCACTAAACAGCGGCCCGGCAATCAGCCGGCATTGCGCTTACCGGACACAAGTTCGCCCAGGAAACGCTTGTAGGCCCGACCATTCAGGGGCAGATCAACCGGTTGCCCGGTGGCGCCGGAATAGATCATGGCGTTGGTCAATTCAACCTGATTGATCGCATCGCGACCGGGAGAGATGAGCGGCTTGTTGTCGAGAATGGCATCCGTGAAGTTCTGAATGATTCCGCGGTGACCCGGATTCCTCGTTCCGACACGAACCGCGATGTCGCGCGATGCCGGCCTCGCAAAAGGGTTCTTCGTTTTCTTGATGAACGTCAGAGCCGACGAAGCGTTGCGGGTAAAACGCAGCTCGTTGTCCTCGATCAGAATGCGCCCCAGTTCTCCGCAGATCTCGAATCGGCCGACACCGGGCGCTTCGCCGGTCGACGCCACAAAGACGCCGGTGGCACCACCGGGATACTCCATGATCGCGGTGACGTCATCTTCCACCTCGATATTATGCCATTTGCCAAATCCGCAGACCGAATGAATGCGCGTGGGCATGCCGCAGATCCACTGCCAGGCATCCAGATCGTGCGGACATTGATTGATCAATACACCACCGCCCTCGCCCTTCCATGTCGCACGCCAACCGCCGCCGGCATAGTACGCATTTGAACGAAACCAATGGGTGGCGATCATATTGATGCGCGTGACACGCCCCAGCTTATCGTCATCTATCATCTGCTTAACCTTCTTGAACAGAGGCGAGACACGCATTTGGAACATGACGGCAAATTTACGATTACGCGGGCAGGCTTTGATCATTTTCTCCGCATCCGCCTTGTGCACCGCTAGCGGTTTCTCGCAGAGTACATGCAGGCCCGCCCGGAAAGCCTCGATCGCCAACGGCGTATGCGCGTAATGCGGAGTCGCTATCAGGACGGCATCGATGATCCCAGATCGGCACATTTTTCGAAAGCTGGTGAACTTCTCGACATCATCATTGTACCGCCCCAGGAACTCGGGATTGACGTCGCACAATGCGGTCAGCCTGCAGCGCCGGACCTTCCCGTCGAGAAGCAGCCTGATATGGTGCCCTCCCATTCCTCCAACGCCGACTACGCCAAGTCGGACATGTTTCGAACTGCCTGCCATGATTCACTCTCCTCGCTTAGGGCTATCTTATAAAAGCGGCGGTTGTATCAAGCCGGTCGCGGAGTTGCGAGTCATATGACCGCGCAACCCGTGGCGTCGGTTAGACCAGATCCGAGGCAGGCCAGGCGAGCGGAAGGGGTGCCCAGGTCTCAAGAATTGAAGCGCGTGGCGGAATCTCCATAACCTGCGATGGCGGCAGCGGACCGAAAAGCAGTCGCATCGCCGTATGTGAATCGCATTCGATATCGGGCGCGTCGTCTGTAAAGGCACAGTTCACCTGACCCTCCGAAACTTCGATCCCAAGCACACCCTGATCCGCGATCGAGATACGCAGGCACCCATCCGGCGCGCCACCCTGCCTCAGACGCAGGCGCATCAACGCCCCAATGGTCATCGGCCAGTCAAAAATACGCCAGTTTCCCGAGGGTGCGATCAGGCAACGTTCGCTGATCTTGCCCAGACGACGACCCAATTCCCATTGATCGGCCGTCAGATCAACAGGAATCGTTCCCTCGTGGCTCGCCACCCATTGCCGAACGGCGTCGAACGCGGTATCGGGATCGAGCGCTGCGATCTCGCGAATGGTCAAGCCATCTTTCGCGATCGCGAGATAACCAACCGTTTCGCCTGACTGATTCAGGACGACCTGTGGACGTTGGTTCCAACTGCTTAATACCGCGAAACAATCGGCTTCCGAACAGAGGCAATACGAACGTTGCGCATGCCGCAGGGCATGCACTGCGGCAATCCCGGTGCTGTCGTCTGCCGAAAGGGGCTCAATCGTCACAACGCTGCCGGGCGCGCTGTCCCTGAAATTCCGGCCGTTGCATTGATACGAACAGGTAGCGCCGCAGCGCTCATAGCCGTAGTACTGATAGCGCTGGCGCTGGCCGCCAAGGTACGACAGGGCGTAGCCGGCATCGATCATACGCTCCACACAATGGGACATGAGTTCGCGCATGTAGCCCACGCCACGATGTTGCGGATCGGTCGCGACCCCACCGATGCCGGCCGCAGAGAGCGTCAGATCCCCAACCTGCCAGTCGATCGGGAAAATTCCGACAACGCCGCGTAGTTCACCCTCTTCACGAATACCCTGGTTCCAGGCAATCGCATCCGCGCTGCGCCTATAAATCTTGGGCAATAGACATTCGAAATCGTGGGGACCGTGCGCCTCCGTGAAGACGCCGTTCAGAAACCCAATCATTTCGTCGTAATCATCGAGGCCTAAGGTGACAATTTCGCGCGACATTGGATAAGGGATTAGAAGGCTATCGATCGCGGGCGGTATGGGGCCAGAACCCGCAAACAACGCCATCGGCGTCAATCACGTGGCTACCCGGATAGCGAGTGGTGGTCGGACAGACGTGCACGGGAACGGCAAGCAGGTAGTCGCCCAATTCCGGACCATGATCTGCAAATCGGAACACACCATGCTCCTCGCTTTGCATGATCGCGTCCACATTCTGGTAACCAAGAAAACGCACCCGGTTTTCAAGGGGCCCGTCGGCCGATATGGCTTTCGAACCAAGGTCCAGCGTGACGGTCCCCTGATCGGGATGCCGGTCGATCACTTGCGTCAATACCATCGCCGCCGGACGAAAGGTTAACTCCGGCATCTGCGCCTGGTAACCGGCATCCCAATATACGGTTGTACCCGGTGAACCGAGCATGCCCTCTTCACGCGCATAATATGGAAAGGAATAGGATCCACCACCCACCACCAACGGCACAGAGAGCCCCGCATCCGTCAACTGTTTGCGAAACACCTTCACGTCTTCGACATGCGCCATCGCCAGCCGCTCACGTTCGTCTGGGTCCGAGGCATGATCCTGACCGTCGTAGGCGTGCAGACCCGCAGGCACAAGGTTCGCATCCGCCGCGATCGCTCGATAAATCTCCAGCCCCACCGCATCGGCGTCGTGGCCCGTACGATGCATCCCAACGTTCAAATCGAGCATAACGGGCAGCGTTGCTGATGCGGCCCCGGCCGCGGCACTCAATACCCCTACATGTGCCAACTGCCCCACGACGGCGACGACGTCTACGCCGCGGTTCGCGACGGCGAGCCGCACCAACCGCTTCGCCTTGCGTGACTGAAGGATCGGGTAGGCCAGAATCGCCGTGTGACATCCGGCCGCGACTGCCGTCTCCAATTCGGAGAGCGTCGCTGCCTTCATGACCACGATACCGGCCGCTACTTGT
Source organism: uncultured Verrucomicrobiota bacterium (assembly GCA_913047795.1). Taxonomy (GTDB): domain Bacteria; phylum Verrucomicrobiota; class Kiritimatiellia; order CAJWTS01; family CAJWTS01; genus CAJWTS01. The sequence goes on from CAJWTS010000038.1 coordinate 22,192, forward strand.
TTGCGAATAACGTCGATCGACTTCGTGGTCTTGACATGGGCCGCCAGGTTCTCGGCACCCGCCAGCTCGCAGAGATCCCGAATATTTACGTCCACTCGATGCTCGAAGACCACCATCGCGGGCGTTTCGATCGAATCCGGATCAAGAACTCGGATATCGTCATGCGAAATCATACGCCGCATCATGGCGAAGCGCCCGCTTCTTGTCGAGTCCGGCCAGCTGAAGCGTCAGCTATTCGCGCCACGGTCGTCGTCATACCGTCGAAAGCCGCGCACCATCATACGCATGGCATTTTGGGATTTGGCCTCGACCACCTGCTTCTCGGCGTCCGCCCGGTTGGCGGTCGTGGTGCCACCGACAATCATATAATCGTCCGCCGCCCGATAGCGACTGATGAATACCGGGCGCGGCTTATCCGACCAGTTTGGCTTGGAGCCATGGATGCAATTGACATGAAAGAAAATCGAATCGCCAGCCTTGCCCTCAATCGGCATGGCGCGCTCCCAGGGCCATTCCGCCTCATCCAGCCCTAGATGACTGAACGTATCCTCATGTTTCAGAATGCCCATCTTGAAACTGCCCGGCACCACATGCAGCGCACCATTGTTCAGGTCCGTATCGACGACATAGGTCAACTGCCCCATGGGCCCTTCGTAACGATGCTGGAAGTAGGCGGCATCTTGATGGAGCAGTTTAGGATGACCACCCACCGCCTCTTTGACCAGCGCCTGGCCGTCATCCGCCAGCTCGATATTGGGTCCAAGTACGGCCTCCACCAGATCGAGCGTCCGCTCGTTCATCGCGGCTCGCGTAAACGCCGAACTATTCCGATAACTCAGCGAAAGAACCATGAGCTGCATCTCGCGATCGAACCCTTCCGGCGCCGGCAACCAGAGGGTCCGGTTCGGCGTGATCCAACCCAGGTCAATCTTCTCCGCCTGGTCAACCTGCGCAAGGGATTCCTCAATGATCAAATCGATTTCGCGCCGCATACCCGCGAGATGGCTTTTCATCAGCCCGCGCACCACGAGGCAGCCCAACTCATTATACACAGCCGCGGCTCGGGCGAGATCCATGTCCTCGGCAAAAAACTCAATGTCGCTGACGGCGACGTCCGGCAGGTTTTCAGTATTAAGACTCATCACGAGGTACCCTCTTGTTTCGTTCCGTGGCTATTTACGCTCAGGACTTCCGTACAGCAACCTCAAATTTACCGTTCGCCTGATTGAAGTGGCATGCGGCCGCATGACGGATATCCATGCGCCATGACCAAAAGCTGCACGCGAGAGACGTCTACCCCTCGTTAATCGTCACGCTGATCATCTGCACGGGCGGATCGGGACGGTCATTAGGCCCCTTGGGACAGGTCTCGATCTTCGCGATCACGTCCATGCCATCCGTAATCTTTCCGAATACCGGGTGCTTGGATGCCCCACCGCTGAACCAGTCCAGAAAGTCGTTGTGTTTAGTATTGATAAAGAACTGCGACCCGCCGCTGTTCGGCTGCCCCGTATTGGCCATCGACAGTGTGCCCGGTTCGTTCGAGAACTTCGCATCCTCGGGATGTTCATCCTCGATGCAGCCCCCGGGAGGACCCCCGGTTCCGGCACTCGAACTCTGCGCATCACGGCTGTGCGGACAACCGAATTGGCACATGAAGTTTTCGATCACGCGGTGAAAATGCAATCCATCGTAAAACCCGCTTTGCGCGAGGGACACAAAATTGCCGGCCGTGACGGGCATTTTGTCCGTGAAGAGTTCGAGGGTGAAGGCTCCGAGGCTGGTCTCACATGTTGCTGTTGGGTTTGGCATTAGCATTTCTCCTTCTTTTCTTAACTTTCCGCTATTCAGGTTCAACGTTCAAGCGTTCACACCTATCGCACGCTACCCCGCTTCAATCTTCAACCCTTACCCTTACCCTTAATCTTAGACCAGGAGTCGCGAAGGGTGACGGTACGGTTAAAGATGGGATTGCCGGCTGTCGAGTCAACGGTATCGACACAGAAATAACCGAGCCGTTCGAATTGGAAGCGTTCTCCCGGTTCAGCATCGCCAAGCGCGCTTTCCACATGGCCCGTGACACTCTTGAATGAATCGGGGTTGAGATGCTTCCGAAAGTCGCCGTCCAACTCCCCCAGCGGGTCGGGAACATCAAAAAGACGGTCGTACATGCGCACCTCAACCTCTTTCGCGTGGGCCGCCGAGACCCAGTGAACCGTGCCACGCACTTTGCGGCCGTCCGACGTTCCGCCGCCACGGGATTCCGGGTCAAACGTACAGCGCAACTCGACCACCTCGCCAGACTCGTCCTTGATGACGTCCGTGCAGGTAATGTAGCAGGCGTAGCGCAGTCTGACCTCACGACCCGGTGCGAGGCGATAGAACTTCTTATGCGGCTCTTCCTGGAAATCGTCACGCTCGATATAGAGATCACGCGAAAACGCGACCTGCCGGGTACCGGCCGTCTCGTCTTCCGGATTATTCACGGCTTCAAAGGTTTCGCTTTCCCCTTCCGGGTAGTTCTCGATCACGACACGGACGGGATTCAGGACCGCCATGCGGCGCGGGGCAACCGCGTTCAGATGATCGCGTACGCAATGCTCGAGCAAAGCTACGTCCGTCACGGCCGCCACCTTCGCAATGCCCACTCGCTCACAGAAGTCGCGCAATGCCTCGGGCGTGAATCCCCGACGCCGAATGCCACGCAGCGTCGACATTCGCGGATCGTCCCAGCCCGAGACGTGCCCCTCCTTGATCAGCGGAATCAGCAGTCGCTTGCTGAGAACCGTGTATTCCAGGTTCAATGGGGCGAATTCGATCTGGCGCGGCCGATAGATCTCGAGCTGCTCCAGCAGCCAGTCATAGAGCGGCCGATGCACCTCGAACTCCGTCGTGCACAGCGAATGCGTTACCCCTTCGATCGAGTCGGACTGTCCGTGAGTGAAATCGTACATCGGGTAGATGCACCATTCATCCCCGGTACGATAGTGATGCGCACGTTTGATTCGATACAAGGTCGGGTCGCGCAGGTGCAGATTGGGCGACTCCATATCTATTTTTGCGCGCAGGACATAGGCTCCATCTTCAAATTCGCCGGCGCGCATGCGGTTAAAGAGATCCAGATTCTCGTCAATCGCTCGATTCCGCGAGGGACTCTCTTTGCCGGGGCGGGTCGGAACGCCGCGATACGTCTTGAACTCTTCCGGCGTCAAGTCGCAGATGTACGCGCTACCCTTCCTGATCAGGCGCACGGCATACTCAAAGAGTTGCGCGTAGTAGTCCGATGCGAAATAGAGGTGATCGCCCCAGTCGAAGCCCAACCAACGCACGTCCTCCTTGATGGCCTCAACGAATTCGAGGCTCTCGTTATCCGGATTCGTATCGTCAAAGCGCAGGTGACAACGCCCGCCCTCGTGCTCGGCGGCCACCCCGAAGTCGAGGCAGATCGCCTTGGCGTGACCGATATGCAGGTATCCGTTCGGCTCCGGAGGGAAACGGGTCACAACACGTCCATCGAAACGCGATGCGGCGGTATCCTCCACGATCGCGGAGCGGATAAAGTCAAGGCCGGACGCGGAGTCCCTTGCGCCTTCCTTGGTTGTGGTTTCATCGGTCACGGGTCGCGGACTGTAGCAGGTTCATCACGACCTGTCATCCAGCGGAATCCGGGGTCGCGTCCGCCATGCGGACTTCCATCCACTCACGTACCGAGTTGATCAGAAACACGTTGTCCGCCGACCAGAGATCGTCCCGCGTCAAAACCGCCTCCCGGATTTTGCCGCTGTCCACCAGATGTGAACGAAAGGTCCCATTCAGCAACCCAGAGGAGACCGGTGGCGTCAGTCGTTCGCCGTTTTTCTCAATCACAACATTCGCAAACGTGCTTTCCGTCAATTGTCCGTCCTCGTTCCATAGCAGGACATCATCGCAATCCGGCCGTGAGGCGCGGGCCGCGTCGTAGACCTCTCGATGGCTGGTCTTGTGGTAGAGATAGCGCACCGTCTTGTCCACCGGCACAGCGGCCAGGCCAAGCGACACGGGTCCCTGAGATTCGCACAGCGGCCCGTATTCCACGCGCACGTCGCCACGTTCGCCCATCAGTGTCCGCACCCGGCAGGCCTCTCGTGGAAGCTGATCGCAGACTTTCCGTAGAACCGATTGGACCTGATCCTCGTCAAATTCAAAATCAAAGTAGGCGGCGCTTTGAAAAAGACGTTGCATGTGCTCCTCGAACAGAAAGAACCCGTGGTCGGGATCCCAACGCATGGTCTCAATCAAGTCGAACGAGTGCATGCGTTCGTTCAGGACGCGCGCCTTGGTCCGGCATTCCTCGAACTCGGAGTCGGGATCCGAGTCCCAGACTATTCCACCGCCAACCCCGTACGACGCCCGCCCGGATCGGCGGTCAATGACGACGGTACGAATCGCTACATTGAACTCGGCATGGCGATCGGGGGTGATATAGCCGATGCAACCGGTATAAATCCCGCGAGCGTCTCCCTCCAGATCGCGGATAATCTCCATGCTCCGGAATTTCGGCGCACCCGTGACCGAGGCACAGGGAAAAAGCGACTGCATCACATCAGAAACGGACGCCTCCCATTCGGACTCAACGGTAGACGTCATCTGGAAGACGGTCGAATAGCGCTCGATATCGTAGCAACTTGCAACATTGACACTACCGGGCACGGCCAGCTTGCCCATGTCGTTACGGATCATGTCGACGATCATGATATTCTCTGCGCGGTCCTTCGCACTCTCGGCGAGCCGATCCTGCATGATGAGATCATCACCCCAGGTATAACCGCGGGCCGCGGTCCCCTTCATCGGGCGCGAGACGAGGCGATTGCCGCTGAGGGAGAAGAAGAGTTCCGGCGAGGCGGAACATATCGCATGGTCACCGGTGTCCACATATGCCGCGCGCGCGGAACGTTGCGCGGCGTAGATGTTCGCAAAAAAGGCAAAAGCGTCGCCCTCGAAATCCGCGAACAGCCGATGTGTGAAGTTGACCTGGTAGGTATCACCAGCCCGAATGTATCCGTGAATGCGATCGAGAGCTTCGACATATTCTTCGCGCGTTATCGCGGGCTGCCATTCGGAAAACCGATAATCGTCATCGCCCTCGGCCCTGGACGCGCCATCCGCCCGGGGCAGGTCCCGGACGTGCAGCACGCTCCCGTAAACCGCAAACCAGACCAGGGGCAGGCCCTCAATCGGCGGTTGGCAACGAAAAGCCTGGTCGAGACCCAGTGCCGCCTCATAGGCAACATACCCGGCAACGTAGTCCCCTGCCCCCACGGCGTCATCGAGGGCCGCAAGCGCCGCGGGCACGTCGACCGGGCACTCCGCCGTGATGAATCGCTTCGGCTCACGAAAAACCAGCCAACCCCCCATCGAGTCGTCACGATCCTTATCGCGGAAGACGCAGGTATGTGTGCGCGGCATGGGGGTTTCAACAGACTAGCATATGGATTGTTGAACGACAGGTGAGGCTCATTGCGGCCGGGATTATACCAGACGGGCTGCGGGATGCGAGATGCGGGACCTGTCCTCCGCAGCCAAGCGCGCAGCGAGGGCGAAGGAGGATACGAGAGGCCACATCGCCGCACAGCGGCAAGCGGTGGGAGCGTAGCCAGGATATTGCACGCGTAATCTGCTACGCGCACCGCGACGACGACTGGTACAATATTCGGGCTAGGGCTCTGCCGGTGTCTTGATATGCAACGCGTTGGGCACGACGCTGATTTCGAAGCGGTCGCTACCGGGCAACTCCTCGCCGTCGATCTGGGCGGCTACGGACGTCGAGCACTCGATGACGATCTCTCGTCCTTGAGCCATCGACGACACGCGCTTCAATTGATCCGCCATTTCGCGAATCTTCTGTGGATTATGCCGCAGAGACATCACGTACTTGCGCAGGTAATCAACCGGTCCGGTAAACACGACGACATCCAGCTTGCCGTCGTTGGCATAGGCATCCGGACAGAAATCGAATTCGCCGCCGTAGATGCGCGTATTGTTCACAACGACGTTCAGGACCGGACCGGCATACCAGCTCTCCCCGTCGATCATGATCTTCACTTCCGGCGGCCGGCGGCCGATACGCCAGATTCGCAGCCCCATGCACCAGGTATAGAGCAGATAGTTCCCGCGAACCACTTCACGCAGAACCGGTATCTGCTCCACACGGCGTTTTCGGATATTGCGATCGCGCAGAATCTCCGAATCAAGACCGATCGTGAATGCGTCGACGAAGTATTGTGTTCCCAGGCGTCCGAGATCGAGATGGTAATCCGCGCCATGAACGATCGCCGACACGGCCCGCCGCAGATCACGCACAAAAAAGTCTTGGCGCGTGGTCAGTCCGAACGATTTCGCAATGTCGTTACCCGTTCCCATCGGGATAAAGCTGTAGGGCGGCAGCGACCGATCAGCATGCTCGTCGCGAAACTGCATCAACGCATTGATCAGGCCCGAGTGGGTTCCATCTCCGCCAATGCCGACAATGCCGCCGAATTCGCCTTCCGCAGCGTCCGTCAACCGTTCGATGAGTTGATCGGAGAGCGGTACGTGCGGGTCCGCAACCAGTTCGTGTTCAAGCCCAAATGCGTCGAGATGCGATTGAATCTGCGGCCAGCGCTGCATGGAAAGGCCCCCTGCAGCGGCGGGATTTAATGCGCATAGAACTTTCATTGGATCGACATGTGGCGCTCAACTGCGCCCGCTGCCGGCAAAGAGCCCGGACGCAGCATGCACGCCATTCAGAACAAATGCGTGGTGCGCGGACCCAAGTTCGGACATGGGGAGCCGAAAAAATTAAGCAGCGGCTATTTTCGCCGGAAGACGCAACATCTCACGAACAGCTGATGCGTTAAGCGCGGCCACCTCGGCCGCGGGCACGCCCAGCGCAACGAGGCGTCCCCGCTGCAATTTCTCGCGCCGACGACGCTCGAGCATCGATTTCTTCGGTCTGCGCGACGGCTTCTTCCTAAATTTACGTCTAATCTTCATGGGAAGCTCTCCAGCCCTACTTACGAGCCCGCGTACGATGCCTTCATCCCGCTCGCCTGTCAATCGTAAATCCCCCGAACAAAGCCCATATTCGAAGTTTGTCGCTTCTTCCAGCCGCCGCCGGCCTCAATTATTACGGCGCTTACGTGGCTTCTGCGGGACAGGCGCGGGGACAAATACAGCCTCCCGGCCATCCATATTTACGGATGAAACCACGACGTCGAGCGTCTGGCCGCGCTCATAGCCGTCGGCTCCGTCCGGCTGCCGACCCCGCTCTCGGCCACGCTCCCGACCCCCCTCCCGGCCACGCTCCCGGCCTGACCGACCCTCGGCACCGGACGAGGTCGACAGGGACATCACTCCCCGCAGCTGGAGATCGATCAGTTCGATGAACAACCCCTGGCGCTGAATAGCAACCACGACCGCACGATAGGTAATCAATCGCCGGCGCTTGAGCTGGCTGATTAAGAAGCGCAGTTTCTTGAGTTCGACCAGTGCCCTTTCGGCCTGTTCGGCCACCTGTTCGGTCGCGGAACAGGCCGCCGCGATACCACCCAGATCCCGCACACGGTAAGGTTGGCGGCGGCCGTCGAGCGCCGCGGCAAGGCAACGATGTACAACCAGGTCGCAGTAACGCCGAATCGGCGACGTGAAATGCGTATAGTAGGTCTTGGCCAGGCCGTAGTGACCCGCCTCACGTGCAGAGTAGATCGCGCGCGTCATGGACTTCAGCACAGACAGGCGCACATGATGAGCCATCGGATCGGTCTCCAACGACTTTAAAAACGCGGCAAGCTGCCCCCGTTGATTGAGATCACCGGGGCGATAACCCATCGACTCCAGATCCGCCACCAGCGAGTCGACCCGATCGGTCGCGGGCGGTTCGTGAAGCCTATGAATGAGCGGAATATCGCGACGGCTCAACTCGGTATCAACAACCTCGTTGGCCAGGACCATGCATTCCTCGATCAGTTGATGCGACGCATCGTACTCCTCCAGCACGATGTCCCGCACCTCCCCCTTTTCATCCAGCAATACAACGGACTCCGGCATATCCAGATTCAACGCGAAGCGCGCAAACCGGTTACGACGTAACCGCTGCGCGATCTTGCTCAATTGGCGCAGGCGCTTGGCCACGACGGGGGGCACGGTCGTCGCCTGCGTCTCGTCTAGAACATCGCGGACCTGCGCGTAGGTGAGTCGATGATCCGAACGAATAATCGATTTGGCAAAGCGCCAGGCGACAGGTTGGCGTTGCGTATCAAGCGTGATGAACGCCGAGAAGGTCAGTCGATCTTCGTCCGGCCGCAGGCTACAGACGCCATTCGAGAGCTGTTCGGGCAGCATCGGCACCACCATGTCCGGAAGGTAGACGCTGTTTCCGCGACGCATCGCTTCCTCGTCCATGGCCTCGCCCGGTCGCACAAAGTGACTGACGTCGGCGATATGCACGCCGAGCACGGCGCGCCCCTCGCTGTCCCGGTCAAGAGTCAACGCATCGTCGAAATCGCGCGCCGTATCCGGGTCCACGGTGAAGGTCAGCTTGTCGCGCAGGTCCTCGCGCTCACCTGGATCGTCAAGCAGCGCCGCCGCGCGTTCCGCTTCACGCTGGACCTCCGAGGGAAACTCGCGGGTAAGTCCGTAATGAATCAGGATCGCCTCCGCATCGAAGGAGGCCTTACGCTCAGGACCGATTACATCGACGATTCGCCCCTCCGGCATGTCCTCTTTTCCGCGTGGTTCCTGTAAACGCATCACGACGCGATCACCGGGCGACGCTCCCTTGAGGTCGCGAACCCGGAATCGCTGATTGTAGTGTGGATCGACCGGTGCGACTTCCCATTCGCTGCCGGACCGCCGCAAGGTGCCAACAATATCCAATCTCCCGCGCTCGATGACGTGGATCACGCGGCCGGACTTGCGCTGTTGCCGCGCGCGTGGCCCTTCTTCCATGATTTTCACAGCTACCGTATCGCCCGGCAACGCGGCACCCAGCCGACGCGCCGGCACAAAGATATCCGGCCCGTCGCCTTCCGTAATGATGAAGGCGGCTCCGGAACGGATGGTCTGCACCCGACCACTGACGATCGTATCCTGGCGACCCAGTGCGTAGCGTTTCTTGCCCACCGCCTTCACGTCGCCACGCTGCACCATTCGCTCGAGGACCCGCGCGGCCTTGATCTGGATTTTGCCGCGCACCTTCAGCGCGCGATAGATTTCGTCCGCGCTCACCGCTTTACCGGAGGCGTCGTACAGTATTTCAAGAATTCGAGATGTAAGTTCGCGTGTACGCATAAGAATCTAAATGTGAAAATTCTCCGCCACGGGCGGAATGGTCAAAAATCGGGGAATGCAGGATTGGGGATTGAATCCCTCGCAGTTGAATTGCCTGCCGGTTGGCCGATCCCCAATCATGCAAGCGCGCCGATCGATATGATACTGGGATCGTAGTCCTCGGGTGGTTGATAGCCGAGCAGGGTGACACAGGTTGCCGCGAGGCTGCTGATACCGAGCGGTTCCGTCGATGCGAGTTGAACTTTCGCCGTCCCGGCCGGATCATAGATATGAACGGGCACCGGGTTGAGCGAATGCGCCGTCTTGGGTTGCCGCATCCCTTGCTCGTCGCGGACGATCTCCCCGGTCGCTGCGTTCCGTTCATACATCTCGTCGGCGTTGCCATGGTCGGCGGATATCACCAGGATGCCGCGTGCCTTGCGACAGGCCGCCATAAGGCGCCCCACCCCGTGGTCAACGGCCTCAACGGACATACAGGCGGCGCGGTAATCGCCGGTATGTCCGACCATATCGCCGTTCGGATAGTTAAGGCGCATAAAGCGGTGTTTTGCAGTGCGAAACGACTCCACCACATGGTCCGTAATCTCGGCGGATTTCATCCACGGCCGCTGATCGAAGGGCACACGATCCGATGGGATCTCAACGTAGTCCTCGAGTTTGTCGTCGAATTTCCCCGACCGATTCCCATTAAAGAAATACGTAACGTGACCGAACTTCTGCGTTTCGCTTATCGCGAGTTGCGGCACCACACTCAGGCTCAAGTACTCGCCCAGGGTCGCATCCAGAGACGGGGGCTCCACGAGGTACCGGCGCGGGATTTGTTGATCGCCATCATATTGCGTCATGCCCGCAAACGCGATGTCGAGCTTCGGGCCGCGCGGGAATTCTTCGAGCGTGTCCTCGTCGAAAGCCCGACTGATCTCGATCGCGCGATCGCCGCGGAAGTTGAAAACAATCACGCTATCGCCGTCCCGAATCTGGCCGATCGGTGCTCCACCGGTGGCAATGACAAACGGCGGAAGGTCCTGGTCAAGCACACCCGGCTCCGCGGCGCGTAAGCTTTTGATGGCCTCGGTCGCCGACGCATACTGGGGCCCCTCGCCCTTGACATGCGTATTCCATCCGCGTTCCACCATTTCCCAATCGGCACTATAGCGATCCATGGTGATACACATACGCCCGCCCCCGGAAGCGATTTTGCAATCGACCGACGAAGATGCGTTCAACTCGTTCAGCAATTCCTCCAGATCGTCAATATAGGTCAGCGCGGACGTCGGCGGCACATCCCTCCCGTCCAGCAACGCGTGAACTCGGACACGGGCAAGACCCTCTTTAGCCGAGCGCGCGAGCATGGCCTTCAAATGCGACATATGACTGTGAACGTTTCCGTCCGAGACGAGGCCAAGCAAATGCAAGGTTGAGTCGTTGCCCTTGCAATTCTTCACGATCTCTTTCCAGGCCGCGCTCTTGAACATCTGCCCGGACTCGATCGCCTTCGACACCAGCTTGGTACCCTGGTCGAAGACGCGACCGGCGCCGATCGCGTTATGCCCCACTTCACTATTGCCCATGTCTTCGTCCGAGGGCAGGCCCACGGCGGTCCCATGCGCCTTCAGCCGCGATGTGGGTACATTCGCTCCGAGCCAATCCAAATTGGGCGTCACCGCCCCGCGGACGGCATCACCCTCCGCATGCCGACCGATCGCGACGCCATCCATGATGACCAGAGCGACCGGACCGGACGGTCCGGGAAAATGAGATTTAGAGAGTGGTTTCACGATCACCATCGTCACCGACCAGCGTGCTCGAAGATCACCTGCCGAACGGCATCCTCCGACGCGGGCATTACCGTACGTCGTCGTGGGACATCGTGCAAGGCCTCAAGAATTGGATGGCGCACCTGCTCACCGATCGCACGCTGCACCGCGTCTCCGAATTTGGCCGGGTGTGCAGTCGCCAGACAGATCATCGGCACATCGGGATCACGATGCGCCTGACCGACGTGCACCCCTACGGCGGAATGCGGGTCGAGCACGTAGCCGTAATCGGCATGTACCTGTCGAATGGTTTCCAGTGTCTGTGTGACATCGGCCGAACCGGCACAAAACGGATCATTTGCGGCTGCGGGGTCGAGGCTGCCCGCCGAGAGGACACCGCTACTGGCGAAATTATTCATCAACGCGCTGAGTCGCGCCGGTTCGCAGCCGACGCGATCAAAAAGGTAACGCTCGAAATTACTCGCGATCTGGATGTCCATCGAGGGACTGATCGTCGCCTGCACCTCGCCACGGCTATAGTCGCTTCCGGCAAAGAACCGCGCGAGAATATCGTTCTCATTCGTCGCCACGACCAACTTGCGAATGGGCAAGCCCATGCGCCAGGCCACGTAACCGGCATACACGTCGCCAAAGTTCCCGGTTGGCACGCAGAAATCGACCACCGCTGCCTTACGCTGCTCCATCACCCTGAAAGCGCTATAGAAATAGTAGACGACCTGCGCGAGCACACGGGCCCAATTGATCGAGTTGACGGACCCCAGCGCGAAACGCTCCTTGAATTCGACGTCGCCAAGAACCGCTTTGACGATGGCCTGACAGTCGTCAAAGGTGCCCTGCAGGGCCAGGTTGAAGACATTCTCGTCGTCGACTGCGGTCATCTGCAGTTCCTGCATGGGGCTCACTCGTCCGTCGGGATAGGTGACGAAGATGCGCATGCGCGATCGACCACGAACGCCGTAGATGGCTGCGCTTCCGGTATCACCGCTGGTCGCTGCCAGGATATTCAACCGCGCGTCCCGTACATCGAGCAGGTGTTCGAAGAGATTCCCCAGAAATTGCAGGGCGATATCCTTAAAGGCCAGGGTCGGGCCGTGAAACAGTTCCAGAATAGAGAGATCCCCAACGGACACCAGCGGCACAACATCATCGCGCGAGAAGACACTGTAACTACGAGAAACAAGATCCTTCAGCACATCCGCCGGAACATCCACGTAGGGCTGCATAACCCGCTCAGCGAGCGATGCATAATCCAGGCCACGCCAGTCATCGAGTTCGGCCGACACGTCCGGGACAGAATCCGGCACGAAGAGGCCGCCGTCGACCGCCAGGCCGGCGATCACCGCATCACTGAACGATAGCGGCTCGCCGCCGCGCGTACTGATATATCGAACACTCATCTTCTGATCTCGGGCTATACTATACACATCGGCCGGAGGACGCCGCAATCATCCGCGGTCACTCGCCGTGACAGGGCGAAGATTGTTTGATCGGTGGCCAAGCGACCGATATAATAGAACGCGGACGTCAAAACATGACACGCGCAATCGCACCCCTGACACACGGTACTGAAGAGATCGAAGCCGTGATCATCATCGACATCTTGCGTCGCGCAAGATGGCAGGTGGTCACCGCGGGCCCCGATGCACCTTTGTGAACGAAACTCCCGGGTTGCGTTTAGCACTATCGCTCTTTCCGCAAACCATCCAATTCGATGGGGATGCGGTTCTCTCGCTCGTAGAGCCTGCGCTCTACAGCAGGAGAAAGCAATAGGCCAGAGGCAATCCGGACCCTCTCTCGCTGGAGACAACCAACACTCTCGCCCGACGGGAGGTGCTGAGCGGTCGCAGGTCACTTCGCCAGACCTGTTGCCAGAATAATCGTGCGTGGCGGGGCGGTGGGCGGCATGGATCGGTCAGCGGCTCAGCCGTGTACTCTTCTGCATGACACAGCCTGGCCCAAATTGCGCAGCGACAATTCGGAAGACATCAGGCAGGTGCGACCACGCCCTTATATTGTTCTGCCGTGTCATTCTCGTGATCATAGACAATCTCGCCACCCATACACCACCCCTGACCGCTTGCCCACGCACAGGGGTCACGTCTTCGGCAAGAAATGGAACCTGCTTGCGGCGGGCCACGTCGGCGTTTGGCAAGACGCGATCCGGGCTAGTCCCGGTGGGTTCGTGATTTCGCGGCGTTGACGACAATCTCGCGATTGTCCATCACGAAAGCGTGCATATTCTTAATCGCCGCCTTCGAATCGGATTCGCTCCCCATGGTGACGAACCCGTACCCCTTGGATCGCCCGTTACTGCCACTCCTGATAATCCGCACCTCGACCACCTTGCCGTGACGCGCAAAGGAATTTGTCAGTTCCGTCTCGTCGGTACTGTAGGGCAAATTCCCCACATAGAGTTCGACACTGGATCGAGGGCCGCCGTCGCCGCTTCCGCGACTACGTGCCGAAGGCTGGCGATTCCTTGCCCGCCGGGACTTTCCCCGTACGGCGGACTTGACACGTTGCCCCAAGAGCAATCCGACGACGAACCATGCCAATGCCATCCATGCCATCGCCGACACTGCCGTCTGTGTAACTAAACCCATCTCTACCCCCATCACCTGGTTTCAATAAAACCATCCAACTGACGAATACGTGTCGGATGGCGCAGTTTGCGGAGCGCCTTGGCTTCGATCTGACGGATGCGCTCACGCGTCACATTGAACTGCTTGCCAACCTCTTCCAACGTCCGCGAATAGCCATCACGCAGGCCGAACCGCAGATCAAGGACCGCCTGTTCCCTGGGAGTCAGCGTATTCAGAACGTCCTTGAGCCGGTCTTTCAGCAAGCTGAACGCCGTCATCTCCAACGGATTCTCCGCGGACTTGTCTTCGATAAAATCGCCGAAATGCGCATCGTCCGCGTCGCCGACCGGGCTCTGCAGCGAGATCGGCTGCTGTGCCATCTTATAGACGGCCCGCACACGCTCGACCGGCATGCCCATCTCCTCGGCCGCTTCTTCAGGCGTCGGCTCGCGACCCAATTCCTGAACGAGGCGCTTCTGGACGCGCAGCAACTTGTTGATCGTTTCGATCATGTGGACCGGGATTCGAATCGTACGAGCCTGGTCAGCGATCGCGCGTGTCGCCGCCTGCCGGATCCACCACGTGGCGTACGTGCTGAACTTATAGCCACGGCGGTACTCAAATTTCTCTACTGCCTTCATGAGACCGGTATTCCCCTCCTGGATCAGGTCCAGAAACGAGAGCCCACGATTCATGTACTTCTTCACGATACTAATCACGAGACGCAGATTCGCCTCCACCATCTCGGTGCGGGCCTTCTGCCCATCGTCCGTGGCGGACTTAAGGTGGGTCACCCTGTCTTCGAGCTCATCATAAGCCATGCAAAAGAAGCGTTCCATTTCCTGCATGCGCTTCGTCTGCTCGCGCAACGCCACGGCGCGCTTCTTGCTCTTGCGTGTCTTATTCAGGCGGGCCAACTGGCCCGCACAATCCTCCACCTGCGCATAATGGTCCTCGACCGCTGACGCCATCTGCTCGATGACTTTCTGCTTAAAACAGAGCTGTTCGTAAAGGGTCTTCAATCGTTTGCGCGCCTTGGTTCGCGACGTACGGGCCATCGTCAGCGCACGCTGCGACACGCCCGGAACGATCGTCTTTTCAAAGTCCGCCCCCAGTTTTTCCTGCAGCTTGCCGATCTCGTTCTTTTTGCGATTGAGCGGCTTGAAATACTTCTCGCGACTATCGATCACCTTGTCGGTCACCACGCGATCAAAGCGCTCCTGCCCCTCCTCCAGGCGATGAATAAGATCGAGGTGCAATTTCGGCGAGAACCCGAACTCGTAAAAGACCTCGCGCAGGGCGATCTCCGCATCTTCGATGCGTTTGCAAATCTCGACCTCCTGCTCCCTCGTCAGCAGCGGAACCTGCCCCATCTGATGCAGGTACATGCGAATCGGGTCATCAAAGAAATCGAGTTTGCCCGCGCGCGTGGCCTTGGCCACCTTCTCCTTCTGCTTGCGAACTTTATCGACTTCGGATGATTCAATGATCTCGATATCCATGCCGCGCAGAAGAACCATGTAGGACTCCAACTCATCCGGATTGATCACACTGTCCGGAATGATCTCATTGATATCCTCGAACGTCAGAAAACCCTGATCTTCGGCGAGCTTAATCAACTCCTTAAGCTTGTTATTGCGCTCTTCGCGAGAAAGCTTGGAACCGACATCCGTTGCGTCCAGCGCTTCGAGCTTGGAGGCCAATCGCTTCGAGACAGCGCCCTTATTCGCCTTTCCCTTCGCACCTTTGCGCGCGGCCGACTTCGCCTTTTTCTGGTCTGCCTTCGTCTTCGCTGCGGTCTTCGTCTTCGCTGCGGTCTTCGTCTTCGCTGCGGTCTTCGTCTTCGCTGCGGTCTTC